>JADGAW010000379.1 GCA_015231815.1 Nitrospinota bacterium | reverse complement strand
AAAAGCTGAAATTGGCAATGATAATATCGAGACTGACCAGGTCGATGCCGATAATTCAAGAGAAGTTATTGAACTGATTCACAAGCATCAACCTAAACTTGTTATTAACACGGCACTTCCCTATCAGGATTTGTCCATCATGGACGCATGTCTCGAAACCGGAGTTGATTATCTTGATACGGCAAACTACGAGCCGCCAGATGAAGCAAAATTCTGTTATAAATGGCAATGGGATTACCAGGAACGTTTTAAGGAAAAAGGAATTATGGCACTTCTCGGCTGTGGTTTTGATCCGGGAGTAACCAATATTTATTGCGCCTATGCCCAAAAGCATCACTTTGATGAAATGCACTCTATTGACATTATGGATGCAAATGGCGGCGACCATGGTCAACCTTTTGCAACAAACTTCAACCCGGAAATAAATATCAGGGAAATTACTCAGGAAGGTAAATATTACGAGAATGGCGACTGGAAGCTCACTGAACCGCTTTCTGTTCACAAAACCTTCGACTTTCCCGGCATTGGTGAAAAAGAGATGTATCTTCTCTATCACGAGGAATTGGAGTCGCTGGTTAAACATTTCCCCGACATTAAACGAATCCGCTTTTGGATGACCTTTTCAGAGAAATATCTCACGCATTTAAGAGTTTTAGAAAATATTGGCATGACCTCCATTGAACCCATTGATTTCGAAGGACACAAAATCGCACCCATACAATTCCTTAAGGCTGTTTTGCCGGAGCCATCGACTCTTGGGCCATTAACAAAAGGACAAACATGTATTGGTTGTATGATTGAAGGAGTAAAAAATAACGAAAAAAAGAAATATTACATTTACAATAACTGCGACCATGAAGCATGTTTTAAGGAAGTAGGTTCTCAGGCAATTTCTTATACGACGGGTGTTCCTGCAATGATTGGTGCAAAACTTATGTTGGAAAAAACCTGGAAAGGTGCTGGGGTTTTTAATGTTGAAGAATTTGATCCTGACCCTTTTATGAGAGATTTAAAACTCTATGGTTTGCCATGGAATGAAACCTTCATTCCTTAATAATTTTTCTCTATGACGATAAACTTAAAAAATGTACCTACTCCTTGTTATGTTGCATATGAGGAAAAACTAAAAGAAAATCTTGCAAAAATTGATGAAATTCAGAAAAGAACAGGATGTAAGGTTCTTCTTGCCCTGAAGGCATTCGCCATGTTTTCTGTTTTTAATCTTTATAAGGGGAAAATCGTTGGAACCTGCGTTAGTTCTCTCAACGAAGCAAAGTTAGGTAAAGAAAAATTCGGCGGAGAAGTACATCTCTATTCTGCAGCTTACCGAGAAGATGAAATCGACCAATTAGTACGTTATTCCGATAAAATAATCTTTAACTCCTTTAGTCAGTGGAATAAATTCAGAGAAAAAGTTAAGAAAAGTAATAACAATATTGACTGTGGGATTCGAGTAAATCCCGAATATTCAAAAGTAAAAATAGAGCTTTATGATCCTTGCTGTAAAGGTTCAAGGTTGGGGGTAACCCTTGCTGAATTTCACGAAAAAGAACTTGAAGGCATAAACGGTTTGCACTTCCATAACCATTGCGGAAATAATTCTGATGTTTTAGAAGAAACGTTAAAGGTCGTAGGAGAAAAGTTTGGTGACATAATTAAAAAGATGAAATGGGTGAATTTTGGAGGTGGTCAATCAATTACAGAACCCGGATATGATATTGACAGGTTATGCAACAATATCAGTGCATTTAAGAAAGAATATGGTGTGGAGGTTATTTTGGAACCCGGCGAAGCCTTTGCGTATGATGCAGGGGTTTTGGTTACGTCGGTACTGGACATAATGCATAACGATATTGATATTGCTATCCTAGATTGCTCTGCTGTAGCCCATATGCCCGATGTTGTTGAAATGCCCTATAAACCAATTATTACGGGAGCTTCAAAAGAAAAGGAATTTCCTTATGTATATCGACTTGCAGGTCCGACATGTCTTGCAGGGGATATCATTGGTGAATACTCATTTCCCCAACCATTAAAGCTGGGAGACAAGATTGTACTAGAAGATATGCTTCAATATACAATGGTCAAAAATAATACCTTCAATGGCATTAATCTTCCTTCAATTGCAATTCATTCAGAAGAAAAAGGTCTTAACGTCATAAAGACCTTTACCTACGAAGACTATAAAAGCAGGCTTTCCTAAAAAAATCTTTCTGTAATTATTTTATTCATAAAAGAATACATGCACCATTAAGGCTTGTTTTAGGCAAGATAGTTGCGTTTTTTCA
>JADGAW010000378.1 GCA_015231815.1 Nitrospinota bacterium | reverse complement strand
AAAGTTGGACTTTGGAGAAACAAGCTTGTCCTTATCATATGCGGCAACCTTATAGTAAAAGGTCAAGCCATGGTCCAAGCCTGCATCAACGAAATGGTTGTTGATCGTTTTACCTATTTGTCTGAATGGTCCATTTGCCTGTTCTGACCGATAGATTTTGTATCCAATAAGGTCAGGTTCACTGTTAGGACTCCATCTTAATTCAATTTTCTTGTCGCCTCCAAGGGCGGTGAGGCGAGTTGGGGAAACCGGAGCGTTGTATTTAATCCGGTAGATGTCCTTGATTTTCTCAACCATGTTATTAACCATGGTTCGTAACTCACTGTCATTTCGTGTCTTTCCGTGCTCAACGAGTTCAATTCTACCGTCCTTTACGTTCACCATTCTGATGTCGCTTTCAACAAGATTCTCAAACTTTGATACAGAACCTGTCAGAATCATGTCTATATTTCTCACCTTTCCGAGCTGAGTGGCAAGTTCAACAATTCCGCTTTGCCCAAGCTCAAGTTCGCTAACAACTTTTTCCAACTCTTTTCGCTCGATAACTTCAAAAAAGCTTGTTCCAACGATTTCAGTGGTAAGCATGTCTGAAATAATCTCTCCATAACCCATTGCATCGTTGTTGTTGTTCTTGAAGTTAAGTATTCCTATTTTTAATTTGGGTCCATGAATGTTCTGGATCTTTTTCCTTTCAATCACCGTTTTCTTTACGATTCCAAATGCGAGTTCCTCAATGCGATTATTCTTCGTGTCTGCAATGTAAAGGTGTCCTGATTGATTGATGTCAAAAGCGAGGGGATGGAGAAACTGTCCTCTTCCTTCCCCCTCGCTACCAATTTCCATCAGAAATTTCCCTGAAGTATCAAAGACTTGAAGCCTTGAGTTCTTTTCTTCTAAAACAAACACCTTCCCACTGGGACCAACTTTAATATCTATAGGTGTGGTAAATTCCCCCCTGTCACTCCCTTTCGTACCAAAATCAAACTGAAAATTACCGTTTTGATCAAAAACCTGAACTTTATTGTTGCCGGTATCAGCGACGTAAATATTGAAATCCTTGTCCATTGTCAAGGATGTTGGAGACTTTAAAACTCCTTTTTTGCCTTTTTTCCCCTCTTTGTGCTTGCCAAATGTCAGCATGAAAATTCCATCTGCACTAAAGACCTGTATTCGGTTATTCCCTGAATCAGCGATATAAATGTTTCCATCCTTGCCTTCAGCAATATATTTGGGTTTATTAAACTGCCCCTTCTTGCTCCCCTTGCTCCCAAAGAAACCGACATAAGCCCCTTCATGGGAGTACATATTGATCCTGTCATTCCCCGTATCACAGACGTATATATATCCATTTTTTGAAACCAAAACGGAGGATGGGTTGTTAAGCTCACCCTTTTTTTTTCTTTTTTTCTTATTCCCAATAGTTCGAATGACCCTGCCCGAGGGGTCATGAAAAGAGATAAGGCTACTCCCCTTACTAATAGTGTATAAGGTTCCATTTGCATCAACTTCGACATACGAAATGTTTTGTAAGTCATTTCCAGTAATGTGCCTGATAAAACGTATTTGTTCCATGACTTTTGCAGCTTCAGCCATGGTGGCAAAACAAAAACAGGAAATAAGAAGGAGTGAGATTTGAAGTCGATACCGTTTAATTCTGTTTATGAAATGAAAAAGTTGTATACCCATGAGATAAAAAGCATTAGAGTGAAAGATTGATACCTTAAATAAGGTTAAGCAATTCCCCAAGAAACGGTGCGAATACGATGTTCAATACAGCGAAAACATTACTGTCTGCACGTAAGTTTTCAGTAAACCACGTCTTAGAGAGGTTATAAAAGTTATTGGCAATTCCGCTTCTTCTTCTTTTGCTTCTCCAAAAACAGAAGCAAAAGAAGAAGACCCTCATTTTGCGAAGTAACCCAAAAGACAAACCACGCGTGATTGACTTAAGGAGGTCTCTGAATGGCATCAGTTATTATTGGCTTAGCAAATACACACTTCCGTCCAAACACTATTTAGTGTCTGACCGAAAACTATTAAACGACCTGAAAACAAGTGATTACATTGCGATTCTGAATCGAAGTTCTCCTGTTGGTTTCCGGTTGCCAGTTGACAGTTACCAGTAAAATCAAAGGCTTTTGACCTTCCCGTTAACCGTAAACTGTCAACCGTCAACAATTTGCATAAACTTCAGAGATGAAAAAGCGTGCAAACCATGATTAACTCAGGGAAAGCGCATTTCCGTTCAGACACTAAATACTTACATAACACCCTTTTTGTCTCAAAGACATAGGAC
>JADGAW010000377.1 GCA_015231815.1 Nitrospinota bacterium | reverse complement strand
ATTAAGTATGACCTGGCAATCTTGGAAAAAAATGGTTTTACTCTTAAAGGTGAACTTTTTGACACGATGATTGCCTCCTATCTTCTTGATCCTGACCGTAACCAGAATAGTTTGGACGCTTTGGCTCATACAGTTCTTAACCGAAAAATGATTAGCTATAAGGATGTTTGTGGAACCGGACAAAAGGAAATCTCTTTTGCAGAGGTGGAAATTCCCGTTGCATCGGAATATTCAGTAGAAGATGCTGAAGTAACCTATTGTCTTTATGAAAAGCTTTTTCCCCTCCTTCAAAATGATTCGAAAAGTTACAAAATCTTTCGTGAAATAGAAATCCCCCTTTTGCTGGTTATAAAAACTATAGAAGAAAAGGGAGTAAAAATTGATACGGAACGTTTTTCAAGACTTTCAAAAAAACTTGAAGAGGAGAGTAACATTTGTGTAATGCAAATTTCTGAAATGATTGGTGGAGAAGAGGTGAACCTTAACTCTCCCAAGCAACTTTCTGAGATTCTCTTTGAAAAAATAGGGCTAAAACCAATAAAAAAGACAAAAACAGGTTTTTCTACCGACATTTCCGTGCTGGAAAAACTTGCAGAAATTCATCCACTTCCAGCAAAAATACTGGAGTATCGTCAATATGAAAAGCTCAAAAACACCTATGTGGATAAACTTCCCAAACTTATTTCCCCAAATACCGGAAGAATTCATACCTCCTTTAACCAAACAATAGCCGCTACGGGTCGTTTAAGCTCCAACAACCCAAACCTGCAAAATATTCCCGTTCGTTCTGAAGCAGGTAAGGAAATTAGAAAAGGCTTTATTCCTGAAAAGGGTTTTACGATGATTGCTGCTGATTACTCACAGATAGAGTTGCGACTTCTTGCACACTTTTCCAAAGATAAATCGTTAATTCAGGCTTTTTGCGATGGTCGGGATATTCACCGGGAAACTGCAGCTCGACTTAACAACGTCATGCTGGAGTTAGTTACTGATGAAATGCGTTCCATGGCGAAAGCGGTGAATTTCGGTATTATTTATGGTCAAACCCCCTTTGGTCTTTCAAAGCAACTGAAGATATCAATGAAAGATGCCAAGAATTTCATTGACAACTACTTTTTACTCTTTCCCGGTATTTTGAAATTTATGAGTGAAACCATCGAAGTAGCCAGAGATCTTGGATATTCAGAAACCTATTACGGGAGAAAACGCTATATTCATGACATAAATTCACCCAATAAAAATCTCCGTGAATATGCTGAAAGAACGGCGGTTAACTCTACTATTCAGGGAACAGCAGCGGATATTATTAAAGTAGCAATGATTAATATTCAAAGGAAAATAGAGGAGGAAAACCTTTCGGGAAGAATGATTCTTCAAGTACATGATGAACTGGTTTTTGAGGTTGATAGCGGTTCTCTGTCCACCTTCTTTCCCCTGATAAAAAACGAGATGGAAAACGTTCTCAAACTATCTGTTCCTCTAACCGTTGACATCAATACCGGTTCTAACTGGCAAGCAGCAAAATCCTAACATCGTTGCTGTTACTGTTAACGTTTATCGGTGCAAAAATGTGTCAATTCTCAACATAAAAGTTACAAAATCTTAAAATCCTCATCGCTGTGCTATAAGTTGGTATAATCATTTGTTTTATAACAAATAATAGTGATTGAAAAGTATGCCAGCTACTTTAACTGCACCATTTAATTCTCATAGCTTAATTGCCTGCCATGAATGTGACTTGTTGCACAGCACCAAACGGGTTCCGGTTGGAGGCGAGGCTCTTTGTTGCCGTTGCGGGTCAAGACTTTTCAGGAATGTTTCTGGAAGTCTGGACAAAGTTCTTGCCCTTTACATAACGACCTTTATTCTTTTTATCTTTGCCAATACCTTTCCCTTTCTTTCACTTAAGCTGAGCGGAAATATTGAGGAAAACATTCTTCTTTCCGGAGCAATTGCTTTACACAAAAATGGCATGAGTGATCTGGGGTTACTTGTTTTTCTTTGTAGCATATTATTTCCCTTTTTAACCATTATTGGAATGCTGTACCTTCTTATTCCCCAGAAATTTGGATTTGAACCATTTGGAAAAGGTATTGTTTACCGTTTCGTCAATGCCATCACTCCATGGAGCTTGCTGGGAGTTTTTATGCTGGGGGTGTTAATCTCCATTGTTAAATTACAGGATTTAGCTACAGTTATTCCCGGTATTTCCTTTTACGCCTTTACCCTGCTATTGGTTTTTGCTTCTGCCGCTGCTGCAAGTTTTGACCCCTCTATTATCTGGCCACAGCAAAATTC
>JADGAW010000376.1 GCA_015231815.1 Nitrospinota bacterium | reverse complement strand
TTCCTGACAACACGAATTCCTCTTCCCCCACCTCCAGCTGCAGCTTTTAACATTATGGGATAACCGATTTCCTTTGCAACCTTTTTTGCTTCATCACTGTTCTTAAGAATATCTTTACTTCCTGGTGGGAGAGGAATTCCCAACTCTTTTGCTCTGTTTCTGCTTTTTTCTTTACTTCCAAGCAAATCAATAGTATCCGATTCGGGGCCAATAAAGGTAATATTGCATTTCTCACATATCTCTGCAAAGCGAGCATTTTCAGCAAGAAATCCGTAACCAGGATGAACGGCTGTAACTTCCATATGTTCTGCAACAGTAATTATTGCAGGAATATTTAAATAACTTTTTGTGGCGAGAGCAGGACCGATACATACAGATTCATCAGCCATTTTTACAAAGAGAGCTTCTCTATCAGGTTCAGAAAAAACTGCAACAGATTGAATTCCTAATTCCCGACAAGCCCTAATAATGCGAATTGCTATTTCTCCTCTATTAACAATTAAAATTTTATGCATGTAACCTCTTTATTTGCTTGGGAGAATATGAAATAACGGTTTGCCATACTCAACTGGCTTGCCGTTTTCTACAAGAACATCAACAAGTTTTCCGTCGTAGGGTGATTCAATATCATTCATAAGTTTCATTGCTTCAACAATACAGAGAACCTGTCCTTTTTTAACCATATCGCCTACTTCAACAAAAGATGGAGTTGTAGGAGATGGAGAGCGGTAAAAGGTTCCTACCATTGGTGATTCAATTACCCGAATATTTTCATCAATTTTTCCATGTTTTTTAACATGATCATCCTCCAGAGAAGATGTAACAGGAGCGGCGGGTGCAATCTGTTGAACTGGTTGCTGTTGGTGTACGACAACTCCACCTTCACTTTTTTTCATAAAAACTGAAAGTTCTTCATCTTCCAGTTCCAATTCCGACAATTTTGAATCCTCGAAAATGGAAATAATTTTCTTTAACTTTTTAATGTCCATAGTTTCCTCTCAAATTACGGTATATCCCCTATGATAGAATGTTCAAATTTTCAGGGCTTTATTTGTTGCAATAGTAGAAAATGCACTATTATGATGTAATTCCACCTTAAAAACAAGGAAAAACTGCATAGAAGCACGTGAAACATTATATTTGAAATTAACTATTTGCCCAAAACTTATGAGAAACTTTTTATTTTATAGAACAATGAAAGGTTATATTATTTTAGCTTTGTTGATGTTTTTTATCGCCTCCTGTGGAGTAAAGACCAACCCCGTTCCACCCAATAGCAGTAAGGTGCTCAAGAATGTTGGGGAAATAGGGCTTTTAACAGACAACAAAGTATCACAAAAAGTGTTATTGTAATCACTGAAACCTCAAGAGTGTAGAACGTAGGATGTGATTTTTTTATACTGAAAAGTAAATGGCATACTATAGGTTTCCTTTTCTTTTCATCTAAAGATTTACTCCAAACTAACTTTTTTTTCAAAATTATTTTTATGAAAAAGCAATTAATTCTTTCTTTTTTTCTTTTTGTCTTCTCTTTGATATACGCTCCGCATTTAAAAGCTATGTCGATGGGAACTCTGGTTGTCAGTCAGGGGGATGAGGGTAAGTTCCTCGCTCAGTTGAGCGTTAATCATGCTGAAGATCAAAATGTAACGGTAGAAATTGCTTCTGAAATGGATTATTCAAGACTTGGAGTTAAACCACCACCTTTCTTAAAAAACCTTTTCATCAAAAAAGAGAATGAAAAAAATAAGCCAAATAGAAGTTACTTTATTATTTACTCTAATGAACCTCTTCATAAGGAGGAGTTTAGCCTTGCCCTAAAAGCACTATCTGATGGAGGAGCAATATTAAAAAACTTTGAAGTAGTACAAACTGCAAAACTAAGCCTTTCTTTAAAAAAGGATGAAGCAGTAGTAGAGCTACTTCGCAACAATAAACCTCAAACTGGTGACACGAACAATCTGGAAAAAGCAAAAAAACAGGTTGTTGCTTTTAATGCAGAAAACAAACACGTACGCACTAAAGAAAAGTCTGAGCAGGCAGTAAAAGGTAGGAAAAAGGGGAACGAGAAAGTTGTTACCACTGCACGAAAGGCTCTAAAAAAGAAAAAAATTATATGGGTTAGTACTTACTCTGGATTTTATGGTCCAACAAAAGGTGGCGAAACTCCATATAAGATTGCAAAAGACCTCAATATTCCTCCGGCATTGATGGAACAAGCCCAAAACCTTCTCATTCAGGATAACCCCAATATATTAAAAGAAAAAAACAACTTTATTGCTCCAAAGGGGAGGTACCTTA
>JADGAW010000375.1 GCA_015231815.1 Nitrospinota bacterium | reverse complement strand
AAGTGACTATTTATTTTGTCCATCCGAAATGGCAGTTCAAAACCTTCTCCATGAAGGAATCGGGAAATCTGGTATTGGCAACGGTAAAGTCTATAATACTGGTGATGTCATGTATGACTCCATTTTGTTTTATCAGAATAAAGCCAAGAATGAGATAAATCTAGAAAAATATGATGTAGAGAAAAATGAATTCATTCTTGCGATGATTCATAGAGCTGAGAATACCAATGACTTAAGGAGACTAAAAAGTATTATTTCCGCATTAAAAGAAATCTCAAAGGACGTTAAGGTTCTTTTTCCACTTCATCCCAGGACGAGGAAAATAGTTGAAGAAAATGATGTTGACATGGGAAAATTGGCTTTGGTTGAACCAACGCCTTATTTGGATATGATTTCCCTGATTATGAATAGTAAAGCTATTGTTACAGACTCAGGGGGTGTCCAGAAAGAAGCTTTCTTTTTGAACACACCATGTATTACTGCACGTGATGAAACCGAATGGAAAGAAACTGTTAAGTTAGGGAGTAATATCCTTTGCGGAGCAAGTAAAACATTAATTATTAAAGCTTGGAATCAGTTTAAAGATCATAAAATACAAATGTCTGAAAACCCTTATGGCAATGGACGTGCCTGCCAGAAGATTATAAAAGTTTTGTTGGAACAATTGTCTACAGACTCTGAAGTTATTTAAAATAATACATTGTTTTTAGTTTTACGTAGTGATTACCTATTGACAGTTTTTATTCTAAAGACAAAATTAATAATGAATATATGAAGGTAACTCTAGTAATTCCAGTTTTTAACGAAGAAAGCACAATAGCTTCTATTCTTGAGGAATTAGAAACATACATGAATAACTATCTCAAAGAGGAGCTCTGGGAAATTATTGTAGTAAATGATGGGAGCGGTGATGATACTCTGAACGTTCTGAAAGAAATTGAAAAGACAAAAAAGTGGCTTGTTGTAGTTGATCTCATATACAACTATGGTCGGGGAAAAGCTCTTCGAACAGGTCTTGAAAAAGCACAGGGAGAGATTATCGTGTCTCTGGATGCTGATTTAAGCTATGCTCCTTACCATGTCGAGCGTCTGGTCAACAGCTTACAGGAAAAAAATGCTGATATTGTCCTCGCTTCTGCATATGGCGTTGGGGGTTCCGTGAAGAATGTTCCCTCAAAGAGGTTGCTTCTCAGTAAGTTTGGGAATATGGTCCTTTCCTACATGTTTGGTGAAAACATTACTGTCCTCACTTGTTTGGTCAGAGCTTATAAAAATGAATTTATCCAGAGTATTGATCTAAATTCCGATGATAAAGAAATACATTTGGAAATTCTTTATAAAGCAAAAATGCTGGGTGCACGGATAGAAGAAGTTCCGGCAGATCTTTGCTGGAGAGAAAATAAACTTACTCGGCTTACTGAAGCTCCAAAAAAAAGGCGCTCTACATTAAAGGTGAGAAAAACCAGTTCTTCGCATCTCTTCTTTGCTCTGTTGAGTAAACCAGGACTGATCTTCTGGGTTCCTGCTCTATTGTTGCTTTTATTTTCATTATTTGTTTCTCAAATCATTATTTCTCTTATATTGAGTTATATGGGTGATGGGGTTGGTCTTGTAGATGCAATAAGGTTATCGATGTTGAATGCTACTCCTTCCTGGTTTTCAGCAATCGTCTCTTTTTTCTTAGGTATTCAATTTCTAACGCTCGGTTTTCTTACAAGCCAAAATAAGAGGAATCATGAGGAAATTTATAGAACTCTTAATGCCATTTATTCACGTTTAAAAAAGAAATAACTCTTAGCGTTTAATGTGTGGAATTGCAGGGATTGCTGGTAATGTTTCTGACTTAAAACTTATCCCTTCGATGTTGGACATTATGCAACATAGAGGGCCAGACTCATCCGGTTATTATCTTGACCAAGAAGTTCATATTGGTCATTGTCGACTTTCTATTATTGATCTTTCAGATCATGCGAGACAACCCTTTATATCTATAGAACATAAAGTTGCTATTGCGGTTAATGGTGAAATATATAACTATAATTATCTAAAAAACGAACTCATCAAAAAAGGATATCAGTTTCAATCGAATTCTGACTCCGAAGTGATTCTTCATGCTTACCTAGAAAATGGCTTGGATTTTTTATCAAAATTAAACGGAATGTTTGCCATATCAATTTGGGACGGTAGAACAAAAGAATTGTTTTTGATTCGGGATCGGTTGGGAATTAAGCCCCTTTATTATGCAACGACATCTGACAGTCTCATTTTTGCATCTGAAATTAAAGCACTTAGTCTGTATAAGT
>JADGAW010000374.1 GCA_015231815.1 Nitrospinota bacterium | reverse complement strand
ATTAAAGAATATTTACTTTCTCATGGTGTTACATATTGCTCTGAAAAAAAGAATTATACCTGTTGCAAAAGTGACATAACAAGCAGTTTTCAGGCTTAATTAAAGAAGAAATTTATTGTGATAAAAAATATATCAAAAAGAATATTTTCATTTTACCAGCATAAACTGTGTAAATACAATGGCGTATATCTTGTCCTTATAGGTAATATTACCCATTTACTGTTAAAATTTAATAACGTATAATCAAAACCATATTATGGACAGTAACTATAAGGAAGACATGCAAAAGAAGCTCACAGCGAGACAAAAGAAAGTTTTAAAGTACATTGCTTTGAACCTAACCAGTAAACAGATTGCTGAGGAAATGAACATTAAAGAGAAAACAGTAAGCAATCATCGGGCAAATATCTGCAAAGTTCTTGGTATCAAAGGGGCGAATGCTCTTCTTCATTATGCAACAAAACGATATCGGAAAAAATCAAAAGACAGAAAAGGAATAGAGAATTCTGCTGATTTTTACTTCAATATGAATAAAGAAGACAGTATTTTTATTGGATCAAAAAAAAGCCATGGCATTGCTGCGATTAACCATGAATACAAAATTGTTTCTGCCAATGAAACGCTTGAAAGCTGGTTTCCATTTTTGTTGGAAGGTTCTCATAAAAAGTGTTATGAACTTCTGCAGGCGAAAAAAAAACCGTGTGGTTTTTGTCCTCTTCGAGAACTCAATAGCAGAAAATTAGTTGCTATTTACAAGATCGAAACAAACTTCAATAATGAAAAACGAACCCTTGAGACCTTTGCCTTTCCCGTATGTGACCATGACGATGAACTCTTAGGGGTGGTGGAACATATTCGCAATATCACCATCAAACCAGAAAACTCAGAAGGTTAAGAAAACCTTTTCGTCTTATTAAAGGAATAAAGTGCTACTCTATTCTTCTCTTCCGTAGAATTCTTCTAGGGTATCAATATGGGAGAGTTTAGAGGATATATCTGCTGAGGTCTTCGTCTTTAACAACATCTGAGAGTTTTTTCTCTACAAATTTTTTGTCAATCACAACTTCATTGACGTTGATTTGATCTGGCACATCAAAAAGAAAATCGGTAAGAAGCCGTTCCATAATGGTATGAAGCCTTCTGGCTCCAATGTTTTCCATCTTTTGATTTACTTCAGTGGAAATTTCAGCAATTTTCTCGATAGCATCTTTTTTGAAAATAATAATAAAATCCTCGGTTTCCATCAAGGATGTGTATTGACGAATCAGAGCATTTTTCGGCTCTGTCAGGATCTTTATAAAGTCGTCTTTGGTCAGGGAATTGAGTTCAACACGAATGGGAAAACGTCCCTGAAGTTCCGGGATAAGGTCTGATGGTTTTGAAACATGAAAAGCACCCGCTGCAATGAAAAGAATATGGTCTGTTTTAATCATTCCATACTTGGTGGATACCGTTGAACCTTCAACAATAGGGAGTAAATCTCTTTGAACACCTTCACGTGAAACATCCGATGATTGTTTTTCCCGTGAAGCGATTTTATCAATCTCGTCAATAAAAATAACGCCATTATCTTCAACCCGTTTTTTTGCTTCTTCAATCACCATGTCCATATCAATAAGCTTGCTACATTCCTTATTAAAAGCATGCTTTAACGCATCGGGAACCTTCAGCTTTTTTGCTTTTTTCTTTGCAGGCAAAATAGAACTCATCATGTCCTTGATGTTACTGTCTAAACCGTCACTTTGTCCCATTGGACTAAATATTTCAATGGAAGGAAAGTTCTTTTCCTCAACTTCAAAGGTAACTTCCCTGTCATCGAATTCGCCGTTCTTGAGCTTTTGTCTAAAACGTTCCCTGTTTCTCAGATGTTTTTCGCGAGCATCGTTCGCTTCAGATACTTCCGGCAAAGGCAGTAAAATGTCCAAAATAGCTTCTTCAGCATTATGTTGCGCTTTTTCTTCAACATGTTTTTCGAATTCAGTGCGTACGAGGTTTTTTGAGATTTCCATTAAGTCCCGAATCATTGATTCTACATCACGACCTACATAGCCAACTTCAGTGAATTTTGATGCCTCAACTTTAATAAATGGAGAAGAAGTGAGGTGGGCAAGTCTTCTGGCAATTTCTGTTTTACCGACACCAGTGGGACCAATCATGATAATGTTTTTCGGTGCGACTTCGTTTCTCATATCATCCGACAGTTGCTGTCTTCTCCACCTATTTCGTAATGCTATTGCAACCGAACGTTTAGCTTCATTCTGCCCGATAATATATTTATCAAGTTCCTTTACAATTTGTGAAGGA
>JADGAW010000373.1 GCA_015231815.1 Nitrospinota bacterium | reverse complement strand
GTGCCTCAAAGCCGTTTCTGAGAATGAGTTCAAAGCTTCTCCCATCAATGATCAGATCCTATCTCTATTTTTCAGATGAACTCAAGAATAATTTTAATTTACGAAAAGAGGTATAATTCTGGCATAGCATAAGCAATAATGAAGCTCTCATGGTGCTGGATGCTCTTCTTTCTGATAATAGATACAACAAAACTAAATAGTCAGTTTTTTGTTGAAAAGTCAAAGGTATAGGTTAAAGAATAAAAATCATGTATGAAAAACTCAATAAAAATGTAACTGAACTTCTTAAAGGTGTTACTGATAAGACGTTTGTTGATGTGCTCAATACGGAATCCTTTAAGGTCGCCTGTCAGAAATTCAACGGTTCTCACGCCTTCCGACACCTGAATATGAAGCATGACGAAGTTTTATACGTTATCTCTGGTGAAATAATGGTCTGGACAAGTGAGGGGGAACATTACCTCAAAGCTGGCGAAATTCTGAAAATTCCAAAAGGTATTGAGCATGGAGATTTAGAAGGAAAGAATGTTGAGATTCTCATTTTGGAAGGAAAGCTCTAATGTTCAAGCAAAAAAACGGGAGGCGGAAACCTGCCATGAGTTGTTCCCACAATTTTCAGCAATTACATTTTCCCTAACTATTTGCAGAATGGGGATGTCTCCCAGAGCCTTTGCGTTGGTGTAGTGATGAGAAGCTATTTTCTGTCTTGAAGTTTTTACCTCGATAAGCAACCAAGGAGAGTTATCTTTAACGAGAAGAAAATCCGATTCCTTTCCGTCCCTTTTTCTTACATATTGAAGGCTAAAAGTTTCCCCTAAGTCGTTTTGAATGTCAGCAAGGATTTTTAGCTCCATTGCCACATAGTTTTCAAAGCGCATATGCTCATCCTGAACTCTTGTCCAATCATAAAAATAAAGTTTTTTGTCCTTTTTGATGGCTCTTGAAACCCCATGAGAATAAGGAGGGACAAAAAAGGTGACATAACTTAGCTCCATAAGGTAAAGATAGTTTCTCAAGGCGTTATAACTACAAAGCATGTCCTCCATAAGAGAATTCACTGAGAGAGGAGACCCAACCTTGACGGGTAGAAGCAACATTAACCGAGATATATTCTCAATTTCCCTGACTTGAGCTATTTCCCGTATATCCTCATGTATCACCTTGTCAATATAATCGTTTTTCCACTTCTTGTGAAATATCCTTTTTCCTGAAAGAAAGGGATCTGGAAATCCACTAAACTCCAATAAGTGTAGCATCTCCTCTTGCCTAAAATGATTGTTTTCAAGCCTCCTCCTAATGAACTCATTTGCAGCACAGGATATGGCGCACGGATAGTTTACTTTAGTGAGTTCGTTCAACGATAAGGGGTTTAACCTGAAAAGAAAATAGCGCCCCGCAAGTGAATCCCCTGATTTTCTAAACAGATCAAGTCTTGCTGAACCGGTTATAACAAAGTTAATTTCCCCAACATTCTTATCATAAGCTTCTTTGAGAATATCCTTCCATTTCGGATATTTGTGAATTTCATCAAAGCAAACCCAGGCATTTTTTTCTAATATTGGTGCATTATAGAAGTCGGGGTTCTTTTGAAAATCAGTTCTGGTTTCTCGATAATCCCAGTTGTAATAATCCTTCAAGCGGTCTTTCTTTTCCAAAAAAGACTTTATAATAGTTGTTTTACCTGACTGTCTTGGGCCAGCGATGAACCTCATTTGCTTTCCAAAGTCTTCAGAGAAGCAGTAGTTTTCTAAATTTCTTTTTATCATGGCGATAATTTTACCTATAAAGGTAAAATTGTCAAGACAATTTTGCCTGAAAAAGTCAAATTGTCACTATAAAAGCTTCATCTTGAAACAGAAAGTGAGAGAAAAAATGCCAAAAAATAAGCCTTTAGTTTCGGTTGTTATTCCAGCGTATAACGGGGCAAAATATATAAAAGAGGCTATTGAAAGTGTTCTTTTGCAATCCTATAAAAAGCTTGAAGTACTTGTTTGCGATGATGCCTCAACAGATAACACAGGAGAAATTGTACAATCCATTCAAGACGAACGACTTAACTATCTTCGTTTTGAAAAAAATACCGGACTATCCGGAAACCTAAATCGAGGAATTAAAAAAGCCCGTGGTGAGTATGTTTGCTGGTTTAATCAGGACGACATTTTTTTACAAGATAAAGTTCAATTTCAAGTGGAAGAGTTTCAAAAAGACCCTAATGTGGGAGCAGTTTTCTGTCAGAAGCAGGACATTGATGTCAACGGTAATATTCTTAACCTCATTAACCCATCCCTCATTCCCTTTAAGAAT
>JADGAW010000372.1 GCA_015231815.1 Nitrospinota bacterium | reverse complement strand
AGAAAGGTGGCAAAGAAGGTTGTATCCGATAAAAAAATCGAAGTCATTATTACTGAAAAAAACCTAAAGGACTATCTGGGAGCCCATAAATTTAACCCAAAGAAAAACAATAAGAAAGTTGAAATTGGCACTGCAACAGGCTTGGCGTGGACAGAAAGCGGAGGTGAGTTGTTAACCACTGAAGTATCCGTTATGGAGGGAAAAGGACAACTGATTCTCACCGGGCAAATGGGGGATGTTATGAAAGAGTCTGCTCAGGCGGCACTGTCGTATGTCAGAAGACGAGCTGCTACCCTGAAAATAAAGAAGGATTTTTACGAAAAGGTGGATATTCACATTCATGTTCCTGAAGGGGCTATTCCCAAGGACGGTCCATCTGCAGGAATTACCATGGCAACATCAATGATTTCTGCTTTAACAAATAAGGCCGTTTCCAATGATTTGGCAATGACCGGAGAAATTACCCTCAACGGCAATGTACTTCCCATCGGAGGTTTAAAGGAAAAATCCCTTGCTGCTTACCGAGCAGGAATTAAAAGAATAATTATTCCCAAAGAGAACAAAAAAGACCTCGAGAAAATTCCCGACATTGTTTGTAAAGTCATTACCTTTATACCTGTTGAAAGTATGGACGAAGTTATCAAATACGCTTTTAAAAAAGCATAGTGATAGAATATACACTTTTTTACTTGCTTACCCTTCAGGATTAAGTTGTCAGGTGAATTTTCGAAGGATTCAGCACAAAAATATTTAACTGAAAATCTATCCGGGGGTGATTAAAAACCTTAAAACACTCATAAACAAAAACTATTTTCTTTTTATTGTTTCCAATCAACCAGATTACGTTCTGGAAAGAACAACGAAGGAGGAACTTCTCACGATTGAAGCAGATTTTAAGGCGTTTATGCTAAAAAATAATATTCATTTCAAAGGGATTTATTATTGTCACCATCATCCAAATGGAGCAATTCCGGAACTGGCTGTTACCTGTAAATGCCGAAAACCAAGCCCGTTTTTTATTGAAAAAGCAGTGGAGAAATATGATATTGATGTAAGTAACGCTTGGATGGTTGGGGATTGCGGACTTGATGTTATGACGGGAAAGAATGCAGGCATTAAAACAATTCTACAAATGAACGAGCATTCTTTGAAAAACATGGGGGAAATTAAACCGGATTTCATGACGGAATCGTTGGATGAAACCGTTGAAAGAATCTTATCGTAAAGGGGAGCGTTTCAGCGACCTTGGATAAAGGCGTAAGACTTTGTAATGGAGGACGTTGTTTGTTGCTTTAAGCCCTGAAAGGGCAATGTATGATAGCCTGGGGCAAAGCCCTAGGACAATGAATTAAGAAAAAAATAGCCCTGTAAGGGCGACTTAAATGTAATAGAGAATACCAACCATATAAGACAACAATTGCATTTTCATTCAATAACATTGGGGGCAGTTTTAATTCTAGAAATTAAAAAATGAACCTTCCTTTTTTTTCTGTAGTCCTTTTCCAATAATAAAGTCGCCTTTCATGCCTTGTGTGTAATGACCGCTTACCGTGCACAAAAACTCAAAGGTATCGTCTTTGTCGGGAGTAAGAACATTAAAGCTGTTGCTTTTCTTACGTTCTGCAACAATGTGAACCGTTTCAATATCTTCAGAACCCAGAATGGTAAAGTCATGTTTTCCTAAATCCTTATTGTTTAAGGTTATTTTTACGCATGTTGCCCGGGGAACCTTAATTTGTAATTTATCGAATCTTGGTCCGGTAACAGAGTTAATTTCAACAAATTCGGTGGGGTTTGAGCATTCTTTTCCAGAAACAATGTCTGTTTTGTTTGCGTCTGCCGCATAAGAGGTGGAAAAAGGTAGTGTAAGTAGAATTCCTAAAGAAAATAATGATATTTTTTGTTTTAATTTCATTTATATAAACATAATTATTTACATTCTATCTAGCATTTAGATAAATGAAACTTTTTTTTTAACAGAAATATGGTTAAATGAGAGGATCTCCTACATTCACATTCACATACCTCACATACCTCACATTCAAGCCATTTGAGCGGCGGCAGCTGATCAATCATCCTTTGAAGCTATGTCTGATACAGAAGCTTCTGTAGTTAAAAATATAGCAGCGGCTGATACAGCATTCTCTAAAGCCGATCTCGTCACTTTCTTTGGATCAATGATTCATGCTTCAACAAGATTTTCAAACCTTCATAGCATTGCATTAAATCATTCATTTCATTTTTTAAGCTTGATATCATTTACAATTACTGCTCATTCGTGTCATGCGTTATCAGCTATCTGTCTTGCTG
>JADGAW010000371.1 GCA_015231815.1 Nitrospinota bacterium | reverse complement strand
TATAAAAAAGACTCTCAATGATTTCATGAAGAACAAACTGTCACCAGAAACACCCGTTGGCTTTGTCTCCGTAGATGTTGACCTATATTCCTCTGCAAAGGATTGCCTGAAACTGTTTCAGGGCGAAGCTGAATGTTATTTGCCCGCCGTTATTAATTGGTTTGATGACGTTGAACATGCCATAACAATGAACAGTTGGTGCGGTGAAGCTCTGGCTATTAAGGAGTTCAATGAAGCAAACAATTTTAGAAAGATAGAAAAAAAACAGGTGAGAACCAACAGACCCCAAAAATGGTGGCATCACCAATTTTATTTTGCCCATATCCTTGACCATCCTGTAAGAACCGGAGAAAAAAAAGCACAGTCCCTCAGCATTAACATGTTTGAATTCTAAGAGTTTTTTATTTATTTTTCGATCTTTTTTCATGCCTAAAGATACAAACGATTTTTTTGAGTTTTCTCAGGGAAAACTTATGATTAACCTCACTGACAGGTGTAATGCCCGATGTGAGATGTGCTTTGTCACAAGAGCCGATGGGTGGCATGAATTAACAAGAGAGGAAGCTTTTTCCATCGCTGATTTTGCTCTGGAAAGTAAATTCCCTCTTATAGAAATTTCTGGAGGGGAACCTCTTATTATGAGCTATACCCTTGAACTTCTGGAAAAGGTATGTACTGGGTTTCCCCTTGTACAGCTTGTTACCAATGCTCTCCTGTTAAATGAAAATAACATTAAGAGGTTAAGGAAACTTCCAAATCTTATTCTTATGATTTCATTACACGGTATTGGAGAGATTCATGACAAGGTTGCAACAGTCTCTGGCTCATTTAATAAACTAACCTCTACAATAGATAGATTAATAGAGGAAGGCATCTCCTTTTCAATTAATACCGTAGTTCAAGCCCTTAACTATAGCAATGTTTTTGAAATATATGATTATTGTTCAAAACTTCCCTATAAAACTCATGCATTCGTACCAACAGAATGGGATCCACTGCTTCCCAAAAGTACTTTAATTCCTGAGGGGCAATCTTCCTCAATTGAAGAACAGTTGAAAAATATTAAAAAGTCTTCACAAAAAAGAGGTAAGAATGTAATGATTTCAGAAAGTTTGTACAAAAGTACGCCGGTTAGTAAAAATGTAACTGAAAAACCAACCTTTATTCATCCCGGTTTACATTGCACAATTCCCCGTCGTTTATTAATTATATATAACACTGGAGATGTATTGCCTTGCTATCACTACAGTTGGGAAAAACATATGGTTGACTTAAATTTACGTAGCTATAAGACACTGAAGGAACTTATTTACAGCAAAAAGTATCATGATCTTATAGCTGAAGTTATTGGGACTGATGGGTGCCATGGTTGCAATACCGCATGTTATGGATGGGATAAGGATTTCAGAAAGAAAATAAAATTTAAGGGAGTATATGAAAAACTTTTTGAAAAAATAACCGATACATTAACTCTCAAGGTAAAAAACAAAATTTTCATCTTTGGAGCTTCTGAAATGGGACAAGAGCTTCAACAGCAATTGTTAGCTGAGAATATAGACGTTGAGGGGTTTTTTGATAATTCACCAAAAGCTGAAATATTGGGAAAACCAGTAACAAAACCCTTTAAGCCTGATGGAGAATATCTGGTGATAGTTGCTTCTGTAAGTTTTGCTCAAGAAATGACTCATCAGCTTGACCTTTTGGGGGTTGAAAAGAGTAGGGTTATTCAGCCCTTTGTTGGTTCTTAAATACCGTTCAACGCTATCAACTTAAGAACTCTGCAAAAGGTATTTGTTTAAATGAATAAGGAAACATGAATCCTTTTCATTATGAATAGAACTAAATGAGAAATATACATTTACTTTGAAAAGGTTAAGATATAAACATTTGAAATTTCATTTATGAGAAATACATGAAAACTGAATATCCCATACACATTTGGATTGAGCCTACAACTCAATGTAATACCCAGTGCATCACCTGCGCCCATTATTTCAATTCCTTCGGTGTGGACATGCCGGAAGAGCTCTATGTAAAAATCAGAAACCAGGCGTTGGAGAATGTTCAAAGAATTGATTTCACTGGTTATGGGGAAGCACTCATGACCAAAATATTTTTCAAGATGCTTGATGATTGTATGGGGCAGGGAATTCTTTTATCGACCACATCAAACGGAATTCTCCTCAATGACAAAAATCTCGAAATACTCTTCAAAGCAGATGTTGAAATAATTCTTTCCGTTGATGGAACGAACGAAGAAATCTATCAATCCATTAGACCGAAAATAAAATTCGTGAAAATATTAAAAGCACTGGA
>JADGAW010000370.1 GCA_015231815.1 Nitrospinota bacterium | reverse complement strand
AATATCCCCCCTATTTTAGGGGAAAGAAACTTCGATAAAAAGTTTCTTTCCCCTAAAATAGGGGGGATATTGTTGTGTTTTGTATAGTCGATAAGAACTTTTTCAAACCTGTGAACGACTAAAGGTTCTTCACCTTTTCTTTCCCGAAGAACCTCAATTGTTGTGGTGTGAGGATAGACGAGAACACTTCCACCTATTCCGCCTATATCTTTTTCCTCTACATTGGTTAAGTTATGACCGACATTCTCAGCGATAAAACCGGGCATGACGCATTCATCTGCCCCCGTGTCAATCAAGGCGTAAAGGGTTGCGGGGAAACATCTTCCGGTTTTCGGATTTATTACCCGAATAGGTAAATAGGGCTTTTCTTTTGAGTTTTCGGATGGAGCAAAGAATGGAAATTTGTTAACAGGCATTAATAGACATGAACTGTGTCTTTTTCGGGAACATAAACCAAAACGGAATTTTTTACACCCTTTTTCTCGACACGTTTGACAACGTTAAGGGGGTCTTTTCCGGAAGCTATAATTGTTCTGTCAAAATATGATTTGAGGGCGACATATTTCCCCTCCATGTTTTTTTGTGTTACCAATACATTTTTTTTCATACTTTACTCTTTCTTGCTTCATTATAGGTAGAAGCTATCGACATTTAGAACAGTTATTATATAGAAGAACTTCAAAAAACAAAACAAATGTGTACTGGAAGGCAAAACAGAAACGAAACTTTTCTTACGAGAATACCGCATATAATGCGATGCAGTACATGATCCCAGCGATGTAAGCTGTGAAGAAGGCTAAGAAACGATGTCTTACCTTTTAGCTCCCATTTCACGAGAAAAGTAGCGGTTACGATTTTGCATCGTGGTCGAGCATATGCACAACTCGTTGAGGGAATGGAATTTCAAACCCATTTTCATTCATAGCATCGTATATCATGAGCAGTAAATCACCTCCTACACGATTTCTTCCATCATCAATTCCTTCCATCCAGAACTCGACAAACATGTTAATTCCCGAGTCACCGAAGCTCTGAATCTCCACGTCTGGTCTTTCCTCAAAGGGTATATCATCGCCACTTAAAACCTGTGGATGGGTTGCGACAACTTCTTTAATTAAAGCAACAAGTTTATGTAAATCAGTTTTATAGGCGACAGAAAACTCAACAGAATATCGTTGTTTTTTGTTTTTATGAGTCCAGTTGGTAAAGCTCGTTACAATAAACTTTTCATTGGGCACCATAATATCTTTGCCATCGAAGGTCTCAAGAGTTGTTGAGCGCATGTTGAGTTCACGGATTATTCCCTTACGACCATCTTCGAGTTCAACATAATCTCCGACAGAAATTGAGCGGTCGAGGAGAATAATAATCCCCGATATAAAGTTGGAGGCAATTGCCTGTAAACCAAATCCCAACCCAACACCCAGAGCACCACCAAATACAGCAAGTGTTGTGAGGTTTATTCCCATAACCTGTAGCAAGAGAAGGGAAATTATGACAACAAGACCTACCTGAAAAAGTTTGGAGAAAATCTCCCTTGTTGTTATATCCCAATTTTCCCGGCTTCTTATAATGCGCTGTCCGGTATTGTTTGAAACCCTGCCAAGCCAAAACAGGAATGAACCAAAAATCAAAACCCTTGTTAAAGCGTTTGCTGTAATTTTGATGTTACCAATATCCAGAGCAATGGTTTCAAGGTAGAGGGTAATATCATCAAGGATTCCAATCATATGTAACGCCATGAGAGGTATTGAAACCCACTTAAAAGCCTTATTTGCAAAATCACCAACAACAAAAAGGTTGATGAGGGTGTTAAGGATCAGTAATACCGCAATGATATTTGCCGTAACTAATAAAAAGTTGTGGGTGAAGGCGAGCTGGCTGATTTCTACAGAAATCTTAAGAAATATTATGGCTAAGAGGGGGAAAAGTATCTTCCCAAATTTATAAACAAGCTCCCAAAGAGGTTGAAACCTTCCCTCTTTTGGTCTTTTTTTGAAAGCGGGAATAGATTTTTCTAACCTTTTGGCAATAAGGTATGCAAGGGAATAAACAAAACCAATGATGAGTATTTGCAGATAAAATTCACTGCTGCTAACAACTTCTTGCGTTAATTGAATCAGTTGCCGGGGGTTGGAAAAGATTTGTTCTAAAGTCATTGAAGCATATTAATCTGTTGTTAATAAGAACAATTATAAAGTAGCCTTAGAATTATTGTAATAATAATCTTTTAACTGAAAAATAGAGATAGAATCTGATCATTGATGGGAGAAGCTTTGAACTCATTCTCAGAAACGGCTTTGAGGCACC
>JADGAW010000036.1 GCA_015231815.1 Nitrospinota bacterium | reverse complement strand
CTAATATTTCTGGTCCTGTGGTTTTTCGGTGAATTTCCGGGTTTGCCGGGTTGTCGAACTGTTGAGGCGTAATTAAATAGATAAGGGTTAAAGGAGCAGAGGGGTTCGGGATTAAGTAAAAAAAAAATACCTGACTCTTGAATCCTTACCTCTTTTTATGTTTTATTTTGAAAAAATGTAAATACTAACTAATAAAGATTTAAAAGGAAAAAAATGGGATTTGTAGAAGGACTTAAATGTAAGGAATGTGGCAAAACCTTTCCCAAAGAGCCAATTCACGTTTGTGAATTTTGTTTTGGTCCTCTGGAGGTTATGTACAACATGGAGGAAATAAAAAAGAATCTTTCCCGGGAAAAAATTAAAAATGGCCCAAAATCAATGTGGCGCTATAAAGAGCTTTTACCTATTGATGGAGAGCCCTTTGTTGGACTTAATACCGGCTATACCCCACTAATCAGAGCAAAAAATCTGGAAAAAAAGCTGGGAGTAAAGGAACTCTACATTAAAAATGATTCTGTTAACCACCCTACCTGGTCATTTAAAGACAGGGTTGTTGCCTGTGCAATTACTAAAGCTAAAGAATTTAATTATGAAGCAGTTGGTTGTGCTTCAACAGGAAACCTTGCAAACTCAGTTGCTGCTCAGGCTGCTGAAGCAGGATTAAAAAGTTTTATTTTTATACCGGATGATTTGGAAATAGGTAAGGTCATTGGAACCCTCATTTATGGACCAACCCTCGTAAAAATTAAGGGGAGCTATGATGATGTAAACAGACTCTGCAATGAAATAGGCATTCACCACCCTTGGGCATTTGTCAATATCAACCTAAGACCCTTTTATGGCGATGGTTCTAAATCCTACGGTTATGAAATAGCAGAACAGTTGGGATGGAAAACGCCCGACAACGTTGTTGTACCCGTCGCAGGAAGTTCTTTAATTACCAAAATTCATCGTGCATTTAAGGAATTCGAACAAATTGGAATTTTGGAAGATGAAGTAAAAACAAAGGTTTTTGCTGCACAGGCTTCCGGTTGTGCTCCAGTAACCACAGCAATAAAGAATGGTTGGGAAGTTCATAAACCAGTAAAGCCAAACACGATTGCAAAGTCCATTGCAATTGGCAATCCGGCTGACGGGTATTATGGAATTAAGCTTACCAAACAAACAGGTGGTTGGGGCGAAGATGTCAGTGAGCAGGAAATAATCGACGGTATGAAACTTCTGGCTGAAACAGAAGGTATTTTTACCGAGACTGCCGGAGGTGTTACCGTTTCTGTAACAAAGAAACTTATTGAGCAGGGAAAAATCAACCCTGATGAATCTACAGTAATGTGTATTACCGGAAACGGACTAAAAACAACTGACTCTCTTGTAGGAACATTTCCTGATGTTCCCGTAATTGAAGCTAAACTCTCAGAATTTGATAAGCTGGGCTACAAATAATCATATAACCCTTTAAAAGGAGCAAACATGGCAAATATTAAAATTCCATCACCTTTATTAAAATTAACAAATAACGAATCGGAAGTTGAAATTTCCGGCTCAAATGTAAAAGAGCTTCTTACAAATCTTGAAGCTGCTCATCCAGGATTTAATGAAAGACTTTACGATGAAAGCGGTTCTCTAAGAAGATTCATTAACATCTATGTAAATGAAGAAGATATTCGATTCTTAGACGGTGAAAATACTGAAGTTAAGGATAGTGATGAAGTCTCTATTATTCCGGCAATTGCTGGCGGTAAATAAGAGAAAGGAGTATTAAGAATGTACGACTTTACTGAAGAACAACTTGAACGATACAGCAGGCATATTATTCTCCCTGAAGTTGGTGGAATCGGTCAGGAAAAACTCCTCAATGCTCGGGTATTGCTCGTTGGAGCTGGTGGGCTTGGCTCTCCTATTGCCCTGTATCTGGGAGCGGCTGGAGTTGGCAATATTGGAATTATCGACTTTGATAATGTTGATTTGTCAAACCTGCAACGTCAGGTAATTCATAACCAGGACGATGTTGGGAAAAACAAAGCAGACTCTGCAAAGGAATCAATCGCCAAAATTAACCCGGACGTTAAGGTAACTGTCTTTAAAGAGGCTCTAAGTTCAGAAAATATTGAAAAGGTTTTTGAAAACTACGATATTATCATCGACGGTACCGACAATTTTCCCACCCGATATTTAATTAATGATGCCTGTGTTTTTAATAACAAAACAAATATTCACGGCTCTATTTTTCGTTTTGAAGGTCAATTAACTGTTTTCAAGACACCTGAAGGTCCTTGCTATCGATGTTTATATCCTGAGCCACCACCGCCAGGAATGGTTCCAAGCTGTCAGGAAGGTGGAGTACTTGGAATTCTCCCGGGAACAGTTGGTGTTTTACAGGCAGTTGAAGCAGTAAAACTTATTCTCGGAATCGGGAAACCCCTTATTGGTAAACTGCTAATGTACGATTCCTTATCAGCGTCTCTCAGAAAATTAAATCTAAGAAAAAATGAGGATTGTCCGGTTTGTGGAAAAAATCCAACAATTACCGAATTAATAGATTATCAGGAGTTCTGCGGAATTCAACGTTAACACTCCAATCAATAACACGGGGAGCTTTACACTCCCCGTTATCAAAGTAAAAAAATGGTCGCATCGCAGAAAGAAAAATACAGCATGACAGGGGTTTTAAAGCCCAACTACCCTCCCTACGTTTGTTTAAGTAAAGATTCCATTAAGCAAATCGGTAACACCCCCCTGCTGGAAATTCGAAACATTTACCAACATCCAAAAATAAAAATTCTTGCAAAAGCTGAGTGGACAAATGCAGGAGGCTCCATTAAAGCAAGACCAGCTCTCAACATGATTCTTAATGGACTTGAAAAGGGTACACTGAAAAAAGATAAAATCATCTTCGACTCCACGTCTGGAAATACCGGAATTGCCTATGCTTTTATCGGTGCTGCAATGGGGTTTAACGTAACCCTCGTTATGCCGGAAAATGTTAGCAAAAGAAGGAAGGAAATTATTACAGACTACCACGCAGAAATTATTTATTCCTCTGCTTTAGAGGGTTCTGATGGAGCAATGAGGCTTGCGGAAAAAATCCTCAACGAAAACCCGGAAAAATATTTCTTCCCCGATCAATATGGAAACGAAGCAAACTGGCAGGCTCACTATGAAACAACAGCCAAAGAAATCTACCAACAAACAAAAGGAATGGTTACCCATTTTCTTGCAGGTATGGGAACAAGCGGCACGCTAATGGGAACAGGTAAAGGGTTAAAAAGGTATGATGAAAAAATAAAGGCCATTTCTGTTCAGCCAGATGCTTCTCTCCACGGTCTGGAAGGAATGAAGCACATGGCAAGTTCAATTGTTCCAACAATATATGATGAATCATTTCCCGACAGACAAATAGACATCTCGACTGATGATGCCTACGACATGGTTGATTTATTAAGGGAGGAAGAAGGTCTAAAGGTTGGCTACTCTTCCGGAGCAAACCTCTGTGCCGCCATTAAGCTTGCAAAGGAACTTGAAAGCAGCGACTCAGATAGTGAAGCAACAATCGTAACCGTTTTTGCCGATAGTACCGCCTGCTATAACGAATATTTATAATAAAGATTTCATCTATTAAAACAATTGTATTGACACCAAAAATCCAGAAAAATACCCGATACAATCAGTTGCTGTAAAGATTAGGCCAAAGGTCTGATTTCTTAATGTCGAGAAGTTTTGCGGTTTTTTTACGAACAAGGTCTGACTGACATCCAGGGCGAATATTGCCCGCTCCTTTTCCCATAAGTGCTTTTTTAATTGCCTGCTTTGATATGCCTTTTTCAGAACTAAATGGTCGTAAATCGGTTAATTTAAAGCCTCGACCTGATATTTTTAGATTTTTTAAAGCTCCATGTATATAATGTGCTTTACTTTCCGGTTCTAATGTTTCCTTAATTAATTCGATGAATTTTCTTTTCTCTCGTATATTCATTGTTGACTCTAAGGAGGTTAATAAATTAACTCGGGCTAAAAACTCCTAATATTTTTCTTCTCGAAAATAGTACACCGGAACGTTGATATAAAGAACGAGCGGCACAATAACACCGTATTTTACTAAAGCATAAAACTTTAAACTGTCAATAATAATGACTGCAATTATACCAGATAATTTTAGGAAAATAAGAAGTATTTTGGGTTTAAATAGAAAGAAAATGGGGGAACTGGTCAATAAAAGCGATAAATCCTGGGAAGCATATGAGTATGGAACCAGTTTTCCCGGTGGAGAAGTATTTGTTGAACTGGTAAATATCGGATTTAACATCAACTGGGTTTTAACCGGAGTTGGTGAAATTATGCAGGTAAAAGCTCCTCCTCCCTTCAATCTAAAGGAAAAGAATGGAGAATATAAAAAGGGCGCTGCCGAAGAAGGAAAAGAAATTGACCCTCAGTTAAAAAGATATTTAGACTACATAACGGGACGGTTTTCGGATGAAGATCTCATCCTCAAATATCTAAGGCTAAGACCAGAAACAAAAAAAGCTCTTCTTGAACAGGCGAAAACCCTTGACGCAATTGAATTAACCGAAGAAATCATAAACGAAATTAAGAAGATGGGAAGTGAGGAAGTTGAATATCTCTTTAGCTACCTCTTTCTTGACGGTAAAAAATGGGAAGAAAATGATGTACGGTCAATTCTGGAAAAACTTGACCTTAGCCTTCTTTATCAATTTTTCAACAGGGTAATTTCAGTTAAAACCTATGGAGTTGAAGCTTTAAAAAAAGAGGAAGAAGAAAACGTCCCCCCATCTCAAAGAAAAAAGAATCAGAGCAACTAAACATTTCTCAATAAAACGTTTCGCCCCATCTAAAGAAGTTCGCAACACGACAGCTTTACCCTTTACCTCTTCAAAGGATACTCACCCGTTTCAGCCCATTTTATCGTTATAATACTCACCTATACCTTTTTCCTTAACTGAATAAACCATTGAAGATTAGTCTTGTTATTCCAGTAAAAAACGAGGAAGTTTCTCTTCCTGCACTTTTTAACTCACTTGACTCCCAAAGCAGAAAGCCTGATGAAATTATTTTTGTTGATGGTGGTTCTCATGACAAATCAATTGAATTACTCAAAGAATACCAGTTCAAAAACCCGGCGGTAAAAATTATTCAAGAGAAAGAAGCAACACCAGGAAAAGGAAGAAACATTGGCGTTGAAAATTGCAGTAATGAATGGATTGCCTTTACAGATGCCGGAATTATTCTCGATAGCTACTGGCTTCAGGAGTTGGAAAAAACCGCAAACACCGAAAATTCAGATATTATCTACGGCCATTGTGGTGTGCAAAAGGAAAATGCTTTTCAGGATAATTTCGAAATCGCCATAATGTCCCCCCTTAAAGAAATAAATGGAAAAAAAATGCGCCACCATCACATTGTTTCGGTTTTAATGAAGAAGGAACTTTTTCATAAAGCAGGCGGGTTTCCTGATCTCAGAGCTGCAGAAGATAGAATTTTTATGAAAAAAGCAGACAGTTTGGCAACAAAAATCTCCTTCTCGCCAGATGCAATAGTTTTATGGTCAGCAGTAGAAAGCTATAAGCAACTATGGAACAGATATTGTCTCTATTCTTTTCATGACCTTATTGCCGGAGAGTTTAATAACTGGCATAAAGGGGTTTACCGTCTATATCTTATTTTATTTATGATACTGGTAGCTTCATGTTTTTATTTTCCTGCAATTATTTTGTTCTTTATTGCGCTTTTTTTAAGGATACAAAAAAGATTTAAACGAAACGAACGAAAAACAAACGTTAATTCGTTCTTTCAGGTATTGGCTATTTTATTTGTTACAGATATTGCCGCTTTTGTTGGGCATATAAAATATCTTTTATATCGTTGAAAATGAGTTTTCAAAAAGTGAGGTAATATCCCTTAACGTTTCTTGAGTAAAGTCCGGTTTTTTTGCTGTTCCTTTTTCTAAAGATAAAAGAGCTTCCTTTTCGTTTTCATGTCGATGTAAAAACCAGATGGTTTTAATTCCTGCCTCTATTGCAGGGGCAATATCGCAGTCATAGGTGTCTCCAACAATAACAATTTCTTCTGGTTTTAGCTTTAATTCTTCTACTGCCTGAGTAAACATTCGTACATCAGGTTTTTGAAACCCTCGTTCAAAGCTTAATAATTTAACATCCACTCCC
Source organism: Nitrospinota bacterium (assembly GCA_015231815.1). Classification (GTDB taxonomy): domain Bacteria; phylum Nitrospinota_A; class JADGAW01; order JADGAW01; family JADGAW01; genus JADGAW01. The sequence goes on along the minus strand of JADGAW010000036.1, from coordinate 7,994 downwards.
TGATCAATTTCAGGACAAACCTTTACGAAAGAAGAATAGTAAGGAAACCATATATTGGAAATAAGTCCTGTTTTTAGCCCCAACTTTCTGCATTTTTTCCAAAGCTCCATTGTTCCATCCTTAACTTCAGAGCTGTTTTCCTGTTCCTTCCATATCGTCTTGAGCTCACTGCTAATATCTCTGGAATTACCATGTTTTTTATTGAGAATAACTTCCAGTTCCTCAACAGTTTTTATATTGGTTGTCATAATCGTTGCAGCAATTTCCTTTTTCAGAGAATAATCGCCAACAAGCAAAGCACTTATTTTTTTGCTTGGAGAAATTGCAGGACCTTCAATGAGGGTAGAACCAATATCAAAAAGAACGGCTTTAACGGTAGTTTGCAATTTCTTCCTCCAATATTTGATAGCTATAGTTTCGACGATAATATCCGTTGATTTCCATTAGTTCCTTATGACTTCCTGACTCTGTTATTTTGCCTTTTTCCAGTACGTAAATGGTATCGGCTTCAGTAATACTGGTAAGTCTATGGGTTGCCATAACAATGGTTTTTTTATTTCTGAGAGATTTGATGCTCTGTACAATTTCTCTTTCCGTTTTTATATCTACACTGGAAAAGGAATCATCAAAAAGAAATATATTGGGGTCAAAAGCAATACCTCGGGCAATTGAGGTTCTTTGCCGTTGACCTCCTGAGAGAATAATCCCACGTTCACCAACAACACTGTCGAATTTATCTCGAAAGCCCATAATATCGTCATAAACTCCCGCAGTTTTTGCTGAAAGTTCCATTTTATCTATGTTTTCTACGGCTTTGCGGTCTTTTACACCAAAAAGAATATTATTCGCTATCGAATCGGAAAACAAAAAAGATTCCTGACGGACATAGCCAATGGATTGCCTGATAATACGGTCTGGAATGAGGGCACTATCCACACCATCTAAATATATCTTGCCTTTTTCAACATTATAAAGAGTAGAAATTAACGATAGTATTGTTGTTTTACCTGAACTAATTGGTCCGACAAATACTACCCATTCGCCATGTTTTATTTTGAGAGAAATATCATCCAAAACCTTCTTATCACTTCCGTAACGAAAGGTTAGGTTCTCAAGTCGAATACTTCCCCGTTCCTGAGGATGTTTTTCACGTTCACTTAGATAAAAGAGAGCATTTTTCTTTCTCTCTTCCTTTGCTTCTTCCTGAATGATTCTGTTATTTTCATCAAGGACTTTATTTACCCGGTCAAGTGCTGCCAAACCTCTTTGGATAATGTTGAGAATCCAACCAAAGCCAATTGTCGGCCAAACAAGCATCACAAGGTAACCGTTGAAAGCAGCAAAGTCACCAACTGAAATTTTCCCTTCAATTGCATAATGCCCCCCCATTATTAAAATGATAAATGCAGCCAGACCACCAATAGAACTCATAGCAGGAAAGGTCATTGACTGAATTCTCGCCTGATCAACATTTTTCTGAAAGTAAAGGTTATTGATTTCCTCAAATCGCTCCTTCTCTACTTTTTCGTTATGAAAGCTCTTCACAACATTAATACCTGTTACGGTTTCGTAAAGAAAACTGCTAAGCTTACCAAAGGTATCCTGTACATGTTGTGCCTTTACATATAGCCTTCCCGTTAGAAGCTTTACGAAAACCAACATGAGAGGATAGGGAAGAAGTGCTAAAAGGGTCAAGGTGGCGTTTATCGAAAACATCAGTGGCATAACAATGGAGTAGGTTATGATTACATTCGCAAACTGCAAAAACCCCGGACCAATAAAGAGGCGGATGGCAGTAATATCGTTTGTAGCCCGTGAAATAATATCGCCACTCTTATTTTTGTCATAGTAGGAAGAGGGAAGCTTTAACATGCCACGATACAGTTTTTTTCTTAGCTCGTATTCAATTTTTCTTCCAATACCATAAGTAACCACTCGTGATGAAACCCGAAAAATTCCTTGAATTATCGCTACAACTACAATTCCAATTGCTACATAAGTAGCATATTCAAATTCACTCTTTTTTAGTGAGTCAACAGTAACTTTTATCAACCATGGAATTAATGAACTAAAGCAGGTAGTTGCCACCAGCAACAAAAAACCAAAGAAAAACTTAACTTTATGATTTTTAATGTAGGGAGTAATGTACCGGAGCTTGTAAAGTGTGTTCTCCATGAAGTGAAGGGTTTATTCAGGAATTAAATAAAATGAGTTGTAACCACATTTTTCCGGTAATTTTTGGCAATTGGTTTACCTATAAACCTTTTATTTCTTTCAGCCTAATGTGATTAAATGAAATAGATATTTATAACATACCAACCAAAAAACATAAAGGAATAAATCAAGATAAATGCTAAAGAACAAGCGTGAAATAGGGAAAGAAGGCGAAGAAGTCGCCGCAGATTATTTAAGAAAAAAAGGATACACAATCATAACCACCAACTACCAAAAACAGTGCGGTGAGATTGATATCATTGCTGAAATAAACAAAACAATTGTTTTCATAGAAGTAAAGTACCGCAAGCAAAATGCGCTTGTTTCAGCAGAGGAAAGCATAACCCACATAAAAAAACAACGGCTGATTAAAACAGCCCGCCACTATATCCGTGAAGAGGGAAATAAACTGGGAAATAAAGGGTTTCGCTTTGATGTCATAGCTCTTTCCGGCTTAGGGGAAAATCAGACTCTCCAGCATTACGAAAATGCCTTTATTGTTACATAACTTTTTTCATGAAGTTTTTGAAGAGTGGTAGTTTATTGAATGAGGTTCCAAAAATTCTGACGGGCAGATTGGTGATTGGGGTTGAGGTGCATACAGAGTTTGAAGTTTCTTAAGGCTTTTTCCTTTTTTCCCTGCTTGAGAAATATATCACCAAGGTGAAAATGAGCTCCGGAAGCAAAGTTTAAGGCATCACCAAAATCATCACAGGCGTTTACTATAAACTCAAACCCTGCAATGGCGTTTTCTGTTTCTGCAAGAAATTTATATGATGAAGCAACAATATGCCGGGCGTTAAGGGAATAGGGAAATTTCCTTAAAAGTTCTTCCCCTTTATCAACCACTTCACGATATTTATGTTCCTGAAAAAGCTTTGCAAGCAGTTCCGTTTCCTGCTCCACTGTTTTTTGTTCCTCATCTGAAAGAACGGTTTCCTCTCTTGCGGCAGATCTTATGTCAGTTCCTGAAATGTCGGGATTAGCCTTAATAAAACGTTCCCGCATAATCTGTTCGGTTTCTTTAATTTCCTTATTTGAGTAATGGGGATAGCTTACAACTCCGTCAAGAGAGCCATTAAAAAGTTCAATATCATCGGTTTGAAGCCATGACTGTTTAATTGCTTCATCGTAAAAAGGAGTTCCCGGGTGAGGAACTGCAATCGAAGCTTGCCAGCTTGAAAGAAATCCTTCAGAAATTAACCGAACCCCAAAATCAATTGTTTTAGAGTCTGCTTCCTTTGAAGAACCGGCAGCACCAACAATAAAGGAACCGTACATTTCAATCCCCAGCTTTTTAGCAATTCTAAGAATATTTTCCAGATGATTTGGATCTGTTTTTGTACCAATTACAGAACCTGTACTTTCGTCTATCGACTCAATTCCAACCCTTAACTTATAGTAGCCAGCTTTTTTCAAGGCAATAAGAATTTCCTCGTCCAGAAGTTGATAGTTTGCCATTGCATCATAGTAGAGGTCGTTGTTACCAGACCTTATAATCGCTTCACAAAGCTCGAGGGTGTATTTCTTCTTAACAATATGGGTTTCTTCGTCAAAAAATACTCCCTGCATTCGGGGGTATTTTTTTCGTAAAGCTTCAATCTCTGCAATTATTCGCTTTGGCTCCCTTGGTCGCCAATTGGTTTTTTCATAATAAACACTTCCTGCAACACAAAAATCGCATGAATAAGGACATCCCCGGGAGGCGAACATTTCTATTTCCCGGTAATAAAGCCAGCGTGCAGCACCGGAATAACTATAATCTATGCGTGAAATATCTTCATCCTCAGGGTCGGGAAGTGAGTTAATATCAAGAATCGTACGATACGAATTGGGATAAAGCCCTTGAATATTTTTTGCTTCGTCACCTCGTAATAAATCCCTGACTGTCTCCTCATACTCACCAATACAGGCATAATCACAACCGTCCTGTAAAACTTTTTCAGGAAAAACTGTTGCGTATTGTCCTGTCATAATAATTTTTGTTCCCAACTTTTTCTTAATTTCCAAAGCGACCCGTAATGATTGTTTATAGGTTACGGTGTCAGTTTCAAAAACCAGATAGTCGGGAGCCTCAATTTCAAGGAACCGAACATACTCCGCAACATCAAAACGAAGCCATGTTCCGTCAATCATTTTTATGTGCAGTTGCGGTAAATCTTGCTTGAGGAGTGTCGAAAGATAGGCAAGCTGATAGGGGTAAAAGATAAAAACAGGGTAATTTTCCGCAACACTTGTCCAACGACTCGGAAAAGGACAGGGATATTTGTTACCGGGAAATCTTCCCGGCGGAGTAGCAATAATAACCTTCACATTTTACTCCTCACTGCTTTTTTAGCATTTCAAGAACAAATTGTGTAGATGAATCAGAGCCTGATTCATCCCCAAGCATTCTTTTAAGTTCAGCAACCTTCTCCTCATTATTTAAGGTAATAATTGAAGTTAAGGTTTTGTTTTCGGAATAGGTCTTTTCAATTCTAAAGTGAGTTTCCGCATGAACCGCAATTTGTGGAAGGTGCGAAATGGTAATTACCTGTCGTGATTCAGCAATTTTTTTAAGCTTTTCACCAATACGGTGGGCTGTTTTCCCCCCAATACCGGTATCAATTTCATCAAATATCAGAACGGGTAAGTCGTCCTTTTTAGAAAGCATACTTTTTACTGCAAGCATAAGGCGTGACAATTCCCCACCAGAAACCACTTCGTTAAGAGGCTTTAACGGTTCTCCGGGATTTGTTGAAATGTCAAAGCGAATTGAGCCAATACCGTTCTCGTCAAAGGAACACTTCTGTTCCTTATAGTCAATGCCCTTTTCAAGTTCATCATAGATAAAAGCAATTTTAAAGAGAGCTTTATCCATGTTAAGACCAGCTATTTCCTGCATAATTTCTTTTTCAAAATCAGTTGATTTTAGTTCCCGTTTTTTTGCGAGTTCAATTCCTGCATTCGACAGAGTTAAAAAGAGTTCGTTAATTTTTTTCTTCAGCTTTTCTTTTTCCTCTCCTTGCTGCTGAAATCCATCGATTTTCTCCCGTATTTCTTCCTGAAAGTTCAATATTCCGTTAACATCCAGTGAATATTTTGTTTTTAGTTTTTGAATGAGAGCAATACGCTCTTCGATTTCGTTGAGCCTTTCCTTGTCATATTCTGCATTTTCAAAAATAGCGGAACATTCTCCAACAACATCGTTCATTTGAAGTGTTATGGAATCAATTTCCTCAAGAAGTTTTTGCAACCGGTTATCAAAACGTGCAGCGTTTGCCAGCTCCCTTTTTGCCTCGTTTATTTTTGAAAGAGCCGAGTCCTCCGCTTCCTCAAAGTTATTTTTCGTTGTATAACATGCCAGCTTTATTTGTTCCACATGGGTAAGAGCCTTATATTCCTCGTCAAGTAGAGTATCTTCATCATGCTGTAAACTTGCAGTATCAAGTTCAGTGAGCTGAAAACGCAGAAGTTCCACCTCCTGTATGAGCTTTGATTCCTCTTCCTCAAGCTTTTTCAGTTTGCTTACTGCATGCTGATACTCTGAAAAACAATGCTGGTACTGTTCTTTATCGTTGAGAAGTCCCCCAAAAGCATCAAGATAGGAAAGTTGCTCCAGATTATCGTTCAGGGAATGGCTGTCATTTTGACCATGAATATCAAACCACGTTTGTGCTAACAGTTTTAATACCGTAAGTTTTACCGGTATGTCGTTGATAAAAACCCGGTTTTTTCCATTGACATTTACAATTCTTCTTACCTCAACATTCTTTCCGTCAAGGTCGATTTCCTCCTTTTCCAAAGCTGTTAGTAACTCTGGATATTCCGAAAAGTCAAATAACGCACTAACAACCAGCTTTTCCTCGCCACTCTTTATGAGAGAATCGTTTGCCTTAGCTCCTCCCAGAAGGTTTACAGCCGATAAAACCATCGATTTTCCAACACCGGTTTCTCCGGTTAAGATGTTTAAACCCTTACTAAAGGAAACCTGAATCTTTGAAATAATTCCGAGATTTTCAATCGTGAGTTCTTTTATCATTGCGAGGGTGAGTTTAAGGTAACCATTATTCAAATTAAGGAAAAATATTTTATCAACAATAAAGAAAAGGAAAAGAAATATCTTTATAAATGGTTAAATGTTTTCTATAATTATTTTTTCATTGCCTAAAACTATGTTGAACATTTCTTATCCCCAAAGTTAAGATAATAATCTATTCCACTTATTAGATGAAACAACCTATGGAAACATTCTCTTGCCCGTTACCCATTATGAAACATGATTCGGTTCAGCTTGCTCATGGAGCTGGAGGAAAGCTCTCTGCTGAATTAATTGAAAAAATTTTTCTTCCCTGCTTTGGAAATACAACCCTGAATAAACTTGAGGATCAGGCAGTTCTTAGTTTTCCCGGTAATAAACTTGCCTTTACCACTGACTCTTATGTTGTCAGCCCAATATTTTTTCCTGGAGGAAATATTGGTGAGTTGGCAATTAACGGAACTGTGAACGATATCTGTATGAGCGGAGCCAAACCCCTCTATTTGAGTGTTGCTTTTATTATCGAGGAAGGACTCAGCATGGAAGTACTGCATAACATTGCACTTTCGATGAAAAAAAGTGCTGAGGAAGCTGGTGTTTTGATTGTGACGGGTGATACCAAAGTTGTGAACAAAGGAAGTGGCGATAAGGTTTTTATCAATACCTCAGGCATTGGCGTTGTTCCCGAAGGACTTAATATTTCTGCCTCCAATTTACAGGAAGGAGACATTCTTATTGTTTCCGGAACAGTCGCTGATCATGGAATGGCTGTTCTAACCAGCAGAGAAGGACTTTCCTTTCAAACAACCGTTGAATCTGATACTGCTCCTTTAAACAGCTTGGTGGAGGACATTCTGAATGTCACCCATGAAGTTCATGCAATGCGCGACCCAACCAGAGGCGGAGTTGCAACAACCGTAAATGAATTTGCCAAATCCTCCGGTTTAGGAATTGAACTCTTTAAAGATAATATTCCTGTCAAAGATGACGTAAGAGGTGCCTGTGAAATTCTTGGCATTGACCCTCTATATGTCGCAAACGAAGGAAAATTAATTGTTGTTGTACCGGAGTATAAAGCTCAGGAGGTTCTCAAAGCAATGAAGAACAACAAGTACGGTAAACATGCTGCAATAATCGGAAGAGTGGTAAATGACCACCTTGGTATGGTAACAATTAACACAGGGCTGGGAGCAAATCGTATCCTTGATATGCCTGTTGGAGAACAACTTCCCCGAATTTGTTAGCTTTCAAAACACCCACTTCACTACTTCATACGCCAAGCCTTAATATGTTAAGTAAAACAATAAATTTGAAGGAATTTGCAAACGCCACAGTTTTAACAACGAGAGAATTTGCAAGACAATTGGCTTAATCTATTAAAGATACTAAGGAAGCACTATTATTATTTTGGACTTTGCTCATGTAAGTTTTGCTTTTCGTTCATTTTTTAATGAGTTAATGGAACAGATACGGCAACTCAAGAATTAAAATAAAGAAGTGAAACTTGAAAATACTCATTCTATAAAAACAATTGCCCTTTCCAAGAATAAACCTGTGATGAGAAGCGTTAAATCCGATGAGTTGAAATTAACTAAAATCGCTATTTAATAAAGTTGATGCTCCTCTCAAAAAAGAGCCTCTCTATTTCCTATATATCTTCCCGTTTTTTTAATTTGTTTTGCACTGCAATTGTTTCTTTTCTTCCCAAAAACCATTTACATGAAACCCAATGATTTGCAAAAGAAACAACGGTTCCTCTATA
>JADGAW010000369.1 GCA_015231815.1 Nitrospinota bacterium | reverse complement strand
TTTAGAGACATGGCGATAGCTTATGCTGTTGGTCTTATTTTAATTTACCTTTTGGTTGTTGGTCAGTTTCATTCCTTTATGATTCCTCTGGTTATCATGGCTCCTATTCCCTTAACTCTTATTGGAATCTTTCCCGGACATTGGATTATGGGAGCCCAATTTACTGCCACTTCAATGATTGGAGCTATTGCTTTGGCTGGAATAATTGTTAGAAACTCAATTTTATTAGTGGACTTTGCCATTAATCAATTAAAAGATGGTGCATCGCCAGAAGATGCTGTAATAAGAAGTGGTGCCGCTCGACTTCGCCCCATTGTTTTAACTGCATCTGCTGCAATGGTTGGAGCTTTTGTTATTATTTTTGATCCGATTTTTCAAGGTCTTGCAATATCTCTTCTTTTTGGGGTATTTGTTTCAACATTGCTGACATTAATAGTCATCCCTCTTCTCTTTTATATTTATCTTAAAAACAGTACTACAAATATTACCGAATAATTTCCCTGAAAACCTTTAATGAATTAATTTCTCGGTTTGTGTAGTTTTTATATACTGATATGAGATAGTCAAAAATTTCTCTTCTTGATTGTGGGTTTATGTTTAATTTTGTAGAAACATGGAATTTACTGTTTCCTAATGTTTTTAAAAACATTATTGACGAGGCACTAACTTCAGATTTGTTGTAATAATTACCCTTCTTTATACATTCATTACATACAACTCCCCTTTCAACAATAAAAACCTTTTTATTGCCATCTATTTTTATTTTACACATATGACAGAGGTCATTTATTTCTGAATATATTCCAATTGACTTATAAACTTGAATCAGCGAAATAAAAAAAATTAGATTTATTGTGTTACTCTCATCTTTAAACTCTATTAAACTTTTAAGAAAGTTTTTGTATGTTTCAAAAATATACTTATTAGGGTCAAAGTCTCTCACTAAATAAAGAATTATTTCTGAAAAGCATGACGAGTAGTTTAAAAGTGTTAAGCTGCTTTTTAATGGGAGGTAATAGTTAATTATTTCAGAATTACTGAACCTGAATAATTGAACATTTTCTTTTCCAAAATAGGTAACCCGACATAGGGTCGTTGGTTCAATAGCAGCAAAGTTGAATTTTTTGCTTTTTGACTTTCTCACAACAACAGGAACTTTACCTTTTTTTTCTGTGAAAAAAATTACAATTCTTTTGTTTTCACTAAAATCAGATGTTTTAAGAATAATTGATTCAGAGGTATAGAGAGGCATTTAGTTAACTGTTACGCTGTTTCCAATATTTATCCTGTGTTTGCTTGCGGTGCCTGAATTTACCTCTAGTACATATTGGTATGTACTTGTTGGCCTATAGCCTGTACATGGCTCTTCAAAACAAGGAGAGAAGTTACGTTTGATATCTACAACCTTATAGTTACTATCAATAAAAAAAATGTCCAAAGGAAATTGCATATTTTTCATCCAAAAGCCCCCTGTTCTTTCAGAGTTATAAACAAAGAGCATACCTGTTCCTTTTGATAAATTATTTCTGAACATTAAACCCATTTTTCTTTTATCCTTTGATTTAGCCACTTCCACCTTAATTTCTATATCTTTAATTTTAATTATGAGATAATCATCGTCCCTTGCTTCCATAATGTCATGTTTCTGGTTACACCCATACAAGTGAATGACAAGGGTAGTAATGAGAAGTAATTTTAAACTCATGCTCATATAATACGTTATAACAAAACAGCAGATCTTTTCAATTTTGTTATATAGATAAGAAATCTGTTGTTTAAAATGAAATCCCATTAACTTCAAAACAATATTATTTTAGTATTTATATTAAGATTTGGAACAAATAATTATCAACAACATAGGACAGTAAATAAAATGGAAAAAAAGAAAAATGGATGGGCTTTGTTTTTTATCGGTTTATTAGGTTTGGTAATTTTTTGTGTTGGCTTGTTTTTTGTCTATTGGGCAATTAAAAATTTCTAGTCGTTAACAGAAAGATTCAATGAAAAAATTCGATGTAATTGTTGTAGGTGGAGGTCATGCAGGAGCTGAAGCAGCCTATGTTTCATCAGTTTCAGGCTGTAAAACCCTTTTGTTAACCATGAATATTCAAGAAATCGGAAAGATGCCTTGTAATCCTGCAATAGGAGGAATAGGAAAGGGACATCTTGTAAGAGAAATTGATGCTCTGGGCGGATTAATGGCAAAAGTAATCGATAAGACAGCCATCCAGTTTAAAGTTTTAAACAAATCAAAAGGACCCGCTGTATGGGGCTTACGAGCACAGGCTGACAGGTTTTTATATCAAAAGGAAGTTTTTAATCATCTTAATAAACAAAA
>JADGAW010000368.1 GCA_015231815.1 Nitrospinota bacterium | reverse complement strand
AGATTGAGATAATACACAAGTATATGTGGTAATTTGAAGAGCTACAGAAACAATCTCAAATATGATTGAGCAAGGGGATAGCAAATGAGCAGAATCCAAAATTGCTGAACTTAAAGATTTCATTAAAAGAAATAACAATGATTGAGTACTTGATAAAGATCAATTAACAAATTTATTAGATGATATAAGAAAACTTGAAGAAAAACTTTCTGAGAAAATTATTGGTCAGGAAGATGCTATAAATGCCATTTCCAAAGCTATCAGGCGTTCGCGGGCAGGCATTAAAAGCATTAATAAACCTACCGGGTCGTTTATGTTTGTTGGCCCCTCTGGAGTGGGAAAAACAGAACTTGCCTATTGTATTGCTGAACTTCTTTTTGACAATAGAGCTTCTCTGATAAAAGTTGATATGACTGAATTTCAGGAGAAATTCAGTGCATCGAAGTTAATTGGAGCACCACCGGGATATGTTGGTTATGAAGAGGGCGGACAACTCTGCGAAATGGTTCGTAGAAAACCTTACTCTGTTGTATTAATGGACGAAGTGGAAAAAGCTCATCCCGATATTATGAATCTTCTTCTTCAGGTAATGGATGAAGGTCAGCTTACGGATAACAACGGTAAAATCGTTGATTTCAGAAATGTTCTTTTAATTATGACAACAAACGCCGGGAGCAAGTCCTTTAAAGAAAATAAAAGCCTCGGCTTTAATTTAGAATCAGATGACGACGATAAAAAATCAGAAAAACTTAAGAAGGAAGTAGTCAAAGGGTTGGATAATTTCTTTAAACCAGAGTTTATGAATAGAACCGATGATGTTATCTTATTTAACCCTTTGTCGAAAGAATCAATTAGGAAAATTATTGCAATTCAGGTAGAAGAATTTATTCAAAGACTTGAAGAAAAAAGCATTACCGTTGAAGTGGATGAGTCAATTTACGACTATATCCTTGAGAAGTGCTATAATAAGGAGCTTGGCGCACGTCCAATAAAACGAGGAATACAGGAATATCTTGAAGATAAAATATCTTCTGAAATGATTGCAGGCAATATTAACTCTGGTGAACATATTTCACTTTATATTAAAGGTGATGAAATAAAATTTCGTCAATCTGCCGCCGTCTGTCCCTAACTTCCTTATACTATTAATATCAGTTAATTTTTTGCCATTGAAAAGTAAGTTCTTAATTCCACTTTATCTTCTCTTTCTTTTAGCTCTCATTACGTATAATCCTCATTCTGCCTTTTCTGAGGAAGATTTCTCCATTGAGACCGTTTATAAAATCAGAGTTGTTGGTAACAGTAGAATTCCTGAATCAACAATTATTTACTACATGGAGTCTAAAGAAGGGGACAGCTTTAACAAAAGTACTCTGAGTAATGACATAAAAAAGCTGTATAAGCTGGATCATTTCGATAATATTACCATCGATGTAAATAAGGTTAAAGAAGGGGTGGAGCTTGTCGTCAAGGTGAGAGAAAAACCATCGGTTAATTCAGTGAAAATATCCGGCAATAAAAGTCTTCCAACAGGTGATATCGCTAAAAGAGTTACCATAAAAAAAGGAATGATTTTCAAAAATTCCTTAATGATGAAGAATGCTTTGCAAATCAAACGATACTACCTTGCTGAAGGTTATTATTTTGCAGAAGTTGAACCTTCTTATAAGGAAACAATTGATGGAAAAGTAAGTATAAAGTTTAAGATAAATGAAGGCCCAAAAGCGCTTGTTGATGAAATTAAAATCGTTGGAAATAACTCTGTTCCTACTGAGGAAATAACGAAATACCTCAGAACAAGAGAATCAGGCTTTTTCTCTATCTTTACCAGTGCTGGTGTTTTTAAGGAAAATGACTTTAAACAGGACTTGAAAATTGTTGAGGCAGTTCTTCAAAACCATGGTTTTCTCAAAGCGAAGGTAAAAGATTATAAGATTGATGCAAATCGACAGGAAAGAGAAATCAATATAACCATATATGTAGAAGAAGGTCCTGTTTATTCTGTTGAAAGTGTATCTATTGAGGGAGATTCTGTCTATACAAAAGAAGAGTTAATGTCCAAGTTAACTCTGAAAGCAGGAGATACCTATAGTAGAGATCTTATGGGGAAAGACATTTTGACTCTTACAGATCTTTATGCGGTAAAAGGGTACGCTTTTGTCGATGTTATTCCAGACATAAAAGATGACGATGCAACAAAGAAAATTAAAATCTCCTACAAAATTAACCATGGAAACCGTGCATATATTGGAAAAATAAATGTCATTGGCAATGAAACAACCAGAGATTTTGTTGTACGACGAGAACTCAGGTTTAAAGAAGGTGAAATCCTTGACACCATTAAATTAAACCAAA
>JADGAW010000367.1 GCA_015231815.1 Nitrospinota bacterium | reverse complement strand
ATGCGGTTTCAGCTGACATTTCTTTTTTATTTGAGGGTGTACGGGGTAACTTGATGCCTTTACAGGAAGGCGCAAGTTTGACGGAAAATGACAATTACCTTGTAACTGTCCTTCCGAAACAAAAATCATTTCTTTATATATACCAAGTAGATTCCAGAGGGCAAAGCTTCAAGCTTTTTCCCAATAGTGATTTCTCCCCACATAGCAACCCCATTATTGAGAAAGAATACCGCATTCCCAACGGAAAGGAAATTTTATATCTGGATAACAATAAAGGCATGGAAACTATTTACGTCATCCTTTCAAGAGAACCTCTTCCGCAACTCGATAACTTTAATGAAGGCACTGGAACGCAAATGGAGTCTAACATTAAGAAGATGGGGGTTGGAGGAACCAAAACCGTTAAGAACAGCTATGTCTCATATAAAGGCGAAGATGGCAAAACAGTCCAAAGAGTTATTAAAACCATTGAAAGCAATAATTCCACTTTGGTTTCACAAAGAAGCTTTATCCACCAATAATGACTAAACTATGAAAAAAGCCGCTATTATCTTAGTCTCATCATTCTTGATTTGTCTTTTTTATAATAAAGGTTTTGCCACAGGAGGCAAGGATGTTGCCGTTCTCTTTACCCAAGATACAAGAAACAGTGGAATCAATAGACAACACCAAGCTGTCATGGCGATCATTCATCAAATATCAAGTTCCCTGATAGAGGCTGAGTTTGAGATCTATGACTCGATGTTTGTAGATGAGATATATTCAACAATGGACAAAGAGATAACCCTTGATGACACCACTGTCATCAAGATAGCCAACAAACATAAGGTTGACATTGTTGTCATTGTCAGACTTGAATATGGGTTCGATGAAGAAAAAGCGAGGGGGGTGCAATTCATTACGCCCCGGCTATCACTTAAAGCATACCGTGCGTCATCTAAAGCTGTGATCGCTTCTGACTCCGGTGAAAAAAAATTCCCAACCTATTTGAACCTGAGTGAGTCTGATAGAATAACCGTTCTCACAGAAACGGCGACAAGGGTGTTAAATGGCTTTTTAGAAAGGTTTGTTGATACACTTAAAGTTAAAAGCATTACCATGTGATGTGAACGTGCTACAATCTATATTTTCTTTATTAATTTTATTTTGGAGGAATATAAAGAATATTTTGCAGGTCTCCCACCAGAAGAGCAGGAATATATTAAAAGCTTTGTTGAAAGGCAGTTTGAATTAAAAAAAGAAAGAGAAAGAGTTCAGACAGATGAGCGCATAGATGATATTGATAGATTTGCAGAACTTTTTAATGGTCTAATCGTAGATAATGTACTTGAAGCAGGTAGAGATTCTGAACTATATGAATTGGCAAAAAAACTGGAATACATAAGCCCGGATTTCGTTAGTGCTGCTGGTACAGTTTTGGGGTGAGGCTCACTTCCAGAATTATGTTTTCAATCCCCAGAGTAAATTTATTCAATCCTGTACCCTAAATTTCTCTTTGTAATACTGATTTTTATCATAATGTATTATGATAAATGATTTACTCATAAAATATTCAGGAGCGATTATGAAATCTTTGAGAGTAGCTGTCGTCTGTGTCTTTCTTTTGTATTCACTCCCAGCAAATGGAGGTAGTTTAACCTCCTCAGGTATGCTTAATGAATTGCTTAAAACAAAAGGAGAAAATGGTGAGGTTCAAAAAAAAGTAAAAATTTTGGAGAGAATGAATGATGAGGTTTTATTAAAAGAAGTTTTAGCTTCACCAAAAACGGGACTTGAAATTCATGTTCTCTTTGATACAGGTTCTGCACTTATTCAAAAGAGTTCACTCAAAGAATTAAATGAGTTAGGCATTGCTTTAAATAATGAAAAACTTTCTGGATATAACCTGACAATAAGAGGGCATACGGATTCTCAAGGCAAAGACCAGATGAACCTTGAGTTAAGTTTTAAAAGAGCGGAATCAGTTAAACGTTATTTAGTCAAAAACCATCATCTTTCAGAAAAAAGAATAATGGTTCAAGGTTTCGGAGAAAACTTACCCGTTGCCTCAAACTCAACCCCAAAAGATCGACAAAAAAACAGACGAGTTGAAATTATTGCGGTTAAAGAAAAGAAAAGGGGGAATAACACTGACCATATAAAGGAAAAAAGAGAAAAAACTCTCTTTGAGAAGCAGCCCCCTCTTAATAAAGAGATTAGTGTACAAGACTTGTTCTAAAAGGAGTGTATATTGAGCTTTCTACTTCTAGTATTTCCCTACTGTACGATAGGTTAAAGGCTTGGTTTTTCTCTTTTGATAACATGAGTTTGAGGCTGTTTTCCGGTAAAGATAGGCTTGGTAATTTCCAGGATTTAAGATTGGTGCTTTTTTTCT
>JADGAW010000366.1 GCA_015231815.1 Nitrospinota bacterium | reverse complement strand
TCATTCCCTTTAAGAATAAAGAAGAAAATATTTTCTTATTTTTTTTTGCAGGATGCTTTTTGTGTGCTCCTACGGTAATGATTAAAAAGACTGTTTTTGACGAAATTGGGTATTTCAACGAAAACTATAAAATCGTCATGGATTTGGATATGTGGTTTCGGGTACTTAAAAAATATTCTTTCGGTTGTGTTGAAAAACCTTTATATCAATACAGGCAACACCCGGAAAACCTCACAGCGTTGGAAGAAAACAAGAAAACTACGGTATATGAGTCGATGGAAGTGTACAGTTGGGCAATGAATGAATTTGAGATTGATGAAATGGTTCATGGATTAAAGGAAAAATGTCAGACCCCTTTTGAGAAAATATGCGAATATTCCCATCGAAGTCTTGTGATTGCTCATACTCTTTCTCAAGGGACAAAAACCTGCTTTAGTGATGCGATTTCCCTTGGTTTTGCTCAAAAATCGTTACAAATTAATAATAACTTTATCCCAGCGTACCAATTTATTTGTCAATTCTTTGAGAAAACAGAGGAATTATCGAAAGTAAAACAGTATCAGGAAATAATAAAGAAAAAAAATGAGGAACTTAATGCCTTAAAAAAAGAGTTGAAAATAGCACTTAATACCAGAAAGAATAATAAAGCTGAGGAAATTAAGAGTAGTATTTGTACTTTTAGCCCTTACACACCCTCTCTGTATAAAGAGCTTGCCGACCTCTACCTTGAATCTGGACTTCCTGAAGAATCTAAGAACTTTCTCCTCATTGCAGAATCTATTTCATGAAATAGTGAAAATATTGCAAAGATGGTTTATAAAGTGTCTTTTTCAAGTTTTATGCAAAGTATAGAAGCTGTATATTCTCGCCGTCATTTACAAATCAACTCTTTGTCTTGTGTTTTTTGTCATAACCGAGCCATTTCAGAATTAGGTGCCTTACAGGAGTTTCAAGCCAAAAATGAATAGCGAAGCTCAACAAGACCAAGAGAAAATATAAAGTAAGACAATGCATCACAAGGTTTTCTCTTGGCTCAATACCATAGAGTCTGCACAACTCCATAATTGGCCAGTGAAAACAATAGATGACATAACTTGCTCCGCCAGAATGAATACTCAACGTCCTTATCAGCCCTTGAGGTTGCCAGTTCACCTGAATTAATGAATACACCATTAACAGGATCATCGGTAAGCCAAATAGAAATTGACGATATTGAATTGGCATTGAAATATTGTACTGCATCGTATATGTGTATGACACTAATATAACCAAGAGTAGCAAGTAGGAAGAAAAAATGCTTTTTACTCCTTTGTTCTTTACATAGCTATATGCCTGATACAATAGCATTCCCATAATAAACTCAACAATGCGAATCAAGGGATTTGTGTATATTGGAGTGTTTACGTTATACCAGTCATAATTGTTCGCTTCCGGTAAAAATAGCTGTACAAGACAAAATTCAAGGATATAAAGTAAAACAAGCACAATGAAAACATGCTTTATTTTTTCTACTCTTCCTGTAAACAGCAACAATAAGGGGAAGAAAAGATAGAAGAACGCTTCATTGGCTAAAGACCATAAGGGAGGATTAAATATAAATTTCAATGACTGGGTTTCACTTACCAGTTGAAAAAAGAAGAGGTGCTTAGTAATAGCTTCAACCCAGAAAGTGAGGCTTATAACCTCAGGAAGGTCGTAACTCCCCATTGGTGCTCTGCCTACCATGGAGAAGTAATCATTTCCATATTTACTTACGCTAATAATTGTTAAAACACCACCAAATAAAAGAGCAAGAAAGTAGAGGGGGTAAATTCTTACAACCCGGTAAAGGTAAAACTTTTTTATATCAGATGGATGGAGTTTTGGATAACGATAACACAAGACAAAACCGCTTACCACAAAAAACCAGGAAAGAGCAGAGGACGTAAAGATTTTTGAGATAGTTTCCACTCCGAAGAGAAAGCTATAGTGTCCGAAAAAAACTAAACTTGCAGCGATAAAACGAAAAATATCAAGAATTGGCATGAATCAATTTATGCTTATTGCTTCAAAATAAAGCAGTTATTATAACCTCCGCCATTTATTTCCATCATTATTTCGTTTACCCTGAAAAAATGTCTTTTCTGAGTTTAATTATTAAACTTTATTTTCTGTTCCCTGAAGAAGACGTGAGATATTTTCCTTGTGCATAATGGTAATAAGAAAAAAAATTATGGTAAGGCAAATTATGAGGGAACTATTGTAACCAAGAAAATAAACGGAAAAAGGGGCAGATAAAGTTCCCAATATTGACCCCAATGAAACAAAACGAGAAAAATAAACCGTAATACCAAAAACAACGGCTGCAATTATGCCCGACAATGGGGCAAGGAAAAGAAGCATT
>JADGAW010000365.1 GCA_015231815.1 Nitrospinota bacterium | reverse complement strand
TAATTATTTTTGGTTTGCTGTTTATTATAAGAGAACTTGGGTCTTTGGAATAGGTTTTCATTCCTAATCGGGAAAATAAGGATTTGCTATACCCAATATCGTACCAGTTGAAGACGATATTTTTCCTATAAATATTGTAACTTCTTCTCAAACTAAAAAACAGATCTTCCTTTTTGGAGTTATCTAATACAAACTGTGTTTTTTCGAGTTGTCCCACGTTTGTTGCTGAGAGTTCATTTAGGTAATTATCATATATGGGCTGTGCTAATAGAATAAAAAAAAAGATAAACGTAAACACCTTTTTTGTTACTGGTTTAAAATCATGTATGAGCTGTACCAGAATTGGATATAAGACCAATGTTGCCGCCATACAAATAAAAGGAGCTACCTGCATATAATATTGTCTCCACGGATTCTTTAATAATCGTATGGTAAGGAGCAAAATAATAATCGGAGCCAACAAAAGAACCTTTTCCCTCCCTTTTTTAAAAAACAATAAACAAGTACCAATGAAAGCCATTCCCCAAACAATATAATTTTGATCCATTACACTGGTAGTAAAAACAGAATACGCCTCCAAGTTCTGTGCAAAATTGCCAAGTTGCTGCGAGTTAATAAGATAGTTCATGACAAAGTACTCTTTTATATTGTCGTGCAGCAATAAATAGGAAAACAAAACAATCAACGAGGGAACACAGCCGGTAATAAAGAAAAGAATTCCTTTTGAGACCTTGAGTATCCATTTATCTTTATCTGTATAAAAAAGAAAAATCAAAAAAAGTACGGGAAGAAAAAAAAGTGCCTTCTGAAGAAAGAAGAATGAAACAGAATAAAAGAAGCCGCAGAGAACCATTTGACCATCTTTCCTGTCTTCAATCCATACCAGCAAAAAATAAAATGAAACCAAACCAAAAAATGTTTGAAGAACATCAGGTCTGATTTCAAGAAACGGGTTAATAAAAATATTAAAGGAAGTTAAAAGTATAAGGGAAAAGAGAGCTGCCTCAAACCCCAATAATCGGCGAGCAATAATATAGGACATATAAAGAATTCCTAAACTCACTGAAAACATCAAACATCGAGCAACAACTAAAATAAAAGAACTTTCATCAACAAACCAAAATAAAGGTTCAAGAAAGTAGATAAAAAGTACATTGTGATGTTGAAAAAAGTCCTTAAATGGAACACTTCCAACCGAAGCATTCCATGCAGCATGAAGGTGTTCAAACTCATCAACGTTAAATTCCTTGAATAAAGAAAGACGAAGAAGGAGAGCTATATTTACTGCAAGAAAAAATATAAACATTGGCATTAAGTTTTTCTTGCCACCATCTCCCTCATAGAGAGATTGAGAAATAAAATATGAATTCATTGAAGTTTTATCAAAAATGGGTTGTATATTTTTCTAAACAGAGATTTTAACTTTTTTCCACAATAGATTACCCGTAAAATAAGTACTGCCTACACAGGAAAAAACAACTGAAATCAAATGCATGAAAATATCATCCATTCTATCGCTCAAAATTGAAATAACGGCATGAGATGAAAAACATTCGTCAAAATACTACTTATTATTAAGGAACAATTTTGCTAAAGGATTTACTGAAATTAAAACTCACAAAAAATATTCTTCTGGTTTCTTCAGGAAATATTTTTGCTGCAGGGTTAGGCTTTATAACCCTTCTCATAATCACACACTATCTTTCCGTTGAGAAATTTGGTTTTTTCAATATTGGGATAACCACAATCTTCGTTGTTTCTATTATTGCTGATATGGGAGTGGATATCAGCGTCATTAAATTCATTTCTTCCTCCCTCGGGAAAAATATGGAAGAAGAAGCAAAAAAATTCTTTCACCTTGGATTATTTATTAAGGTAATAACTAGCCTTTTTGCAGCTTTTGTTCTTTTTCTTACTGCTGACATGGTTGCCATTTTTTTCTTCAATGAAAGGAGTTTGTCCATTATCTTAAAAATATCTGCTATAGGCATTGTTTTGAGGTCAATCTACATGTATATTAAGTCGGTTTTATATGCCTATGAATTTTTCAAAGCATCGGTAATACAACAGCTTTTCATTGATATTTTTAAGTTACTGTTGGTTATTGTATCGGTTTATGCATTAACCTTTGGAACCGAACTCGCTTTGGGTATTTTTGCCCTGTCCCCAATTATTGGTATTTTTATAGGGTACCTCTACCTTTCCCGTGTTGTTTCTTTTTCTCTCTGGAAAGGACAATTTACAGAGATCAAGGAGCTTTTTTCCTATAGCAAGTGGATATACCTCGGCAGTATCTGTGATGCGATGTTTTATTACAGTGCAATTTACCTTTTAACCTTTATGCTTAGTAGTGAAGCAGTCGGGGTATATTCTCTTGCAATGAACC
>JADGAW010000364.1 GCA_015231815.1 Nitrospinota bacterium | reverse complement strand
AAGGGCTTTCTTTTGAAGAGGCTGCAAGAAAATATTCAGAGGATAGTACAGCAGAAAAAGGCGGAGATGTCGGATACTTTACACGGAAAGAAATGGTGAAAGCTTTTGAAGATGCTGCTTTTGGTTTAGGTAAAGGTGAAATGACAAAGGAGCCTGTCAAGTCATTTTATGGCTACCATATTATTAAGGTAGTTGATAAGAAAAAAGGTTCAGTTAAAAGCTTGGAAGAGGCTAAGCTGGATATTATTGAGAAGTTAAAGAAAAGTGAGGCAAAAAGAACTGCAAAAAGAGAGGCTAAGAAGTTCATTCAGGAAGCAAAGGAAAACTATCAGGAAGCAGTAACAAAAAATAATTTCCAGACAGAAGAGTTAACCTTAGCGGTTGGAAGTATTCCTGAACAAGCTGAACTTACTACTTTGATTCAGAAAACAGACACCTTAAAGGTTGGTGAATTTACTGCTCCGATTGAGTTTAATAATGGCTATTATGTAGGACGCTTAAAGGAAATAGTTCCTCCGCAGGAACCATCATTGGATAGTAATTTAGAAGAGAAGGTACGAGCAAAACTCTTGGATATACGCTCAAAAGAAGCGATGTTAGCACTTGTGGATGAAATTAAAAAAGAGCTTGTTTCTGGAAAAAGTCTGACGGAAGTTGCTTTACATAAAAAACTGAAAATTTATGATACAGGTTTTATTGGAAAAACCGGAACGATTAAAGAAGTTGATGCATCAGATGAATCAGCATTTAAAAACAGTATGTTTTCTTTAAAAAAGGGTGAGAGTAAAGTCCTTAATGGTACTACTCATTCCTATGTAATTGTTCTCAAGGAACCTGTTGTCATTGATGAAAAAGAGTTTGAAAAAGAAAAAGAATTATATAAAAAGAAGATTCTTTCTGAAAAACATGATTTTATCTATAAAAGTTGGATTAACAATATGAAGAAAAAAGCAGAGGTGAAAATACATAAAAGTATTCAGTCTGCAATAAATAACGATAAATAGAGAGAAAAATAATGTCAGTAAAAAAACAGCTTGATGATTTAATGAAAGAGGATGATACATTCCTCTCTCCACAAGATAAGGCAAAAATTTACCTTGAAGATAACTGGAAACAATTAACTGCGGTAGTTATCGCAGGGTTTTTAATTGTTGGTGGAGTTACCTATTATAAGAACAATAAACTTCGTGAAGTTTACCGTTCTTCCTCAGAACTTACCGAAGCGGTGAGTTTGGGTAAGAAAGATAAAAATCCGCTGATGAAGTTTATTTCAGAAGAAAATCAGGGTAATGTTGAGGTTCAGGCTCGGTTATATTTAGCATCAATCCTTACTGAAGAAAAGGATTTAACGAAAGCACTTGAAAATTATGATGCGGTAATAAATAATACTGAGGCTCCTAAGGTATTAAAGGAGTTTGCACTCCTAGGTAAGGTTTATACCTTGATTAATATGAAAAAATATGATGATGCCATTCAGACATTAAAGAAAATTAAGCAGGAAAAATCCAACTTTCCTGACTTTGAAATTGACATTCAAATGGCTCGTTGTTATGAAGCTTTGGGGAATAAATCAGAAGCAGTAAAAATATATCAGCTATTACTGAACGATATGGACGCTGGAGCCAAGAGGGGTACTATTGAGAGTAAGATTAAATTGCTCAATATGATGTAAACCATCCACCTCGCAACTGAGGTTTGGGAAACCTCTAAAAGCTTTTTTGTTTGAATGACCCTTCGAGAATTGTTTGCTACCTGAATTATTGGTCTATTGTCTCTTCAATATTTTCACGGATATTACGGGCTTTATCCTTAACATCCTCAAAGGCATCTTTGCTTTTTTCTTTGATTTCCTCCATTTGTTCCAAAGCTTCTTCACCTTTTTCCTTAAGACTATTTACCACCTCAACCATCGTTCCACTTTTATCTTTTACCGTTTCCACCTTTTCCTGTAAGTCTTGAAAGGTCTCCTCGACATCTTTTCCCTGATAAACAAGAAAAGCAAAATAGAGAACAATTGCGATTATGAGTATGAAAACAATCTTGAACATCTTTTTAATTATGGACATTGTGACGAGCAGGAGAAGAATTACCGCAATCCCACCTAAAAGTGAGTCGTTGGTAAGAATATTGAAAATGTTTTCCATCAAAATTTAAGTTAAGAAATCAGATAATGAGATAAATTTATAGACCTATAAAAGTGTTTCCTATTTAAAATAGGAGCAACTTTCATGGGTAAAAATATTTTTAATTTCGTTTGAATCACGGGGTATGGTTATAAATGTACCATTTTTTGCAGACGTGACTGTGGAAATTATATCTGCCGTAGGAATCTATTCTTGAAATTATTTCATAAGGGATATGTCAATATACGTTTGTTCCTTCTTAAGATAA
>JADGAW010000363.1 GCA_015231815.1 Nitrospinota bacterium | reverse complement strand
CTTGATATCTTTAAATGTACCTTTGTTTGCACTGGACACCACTCTGATGACAAAATTGAGACCTACCTTTTTAATACTTTTCGTGGCAGTGGAATTCACGGGTTAACGTCCTTAAAAGAAAAAAATGGAAGCTATGTTCGTCCTTTAATAAACCTCTCCAAAAAAGAAATTAAAAACTACCTTTTTGAAAATAACATTACCTGCTTTGAGGATTCCAGTAATCAGGAAAGCACCTATTCAAGAAACAAATTACGTAACATCATTATTCCCTCAATACAAGAGCATATAAACCCATCAGTTGAGCAGTCAATTCGGCGCAATATCTCTGTTCTGGAGGAATTTGAAAACACCGTCGAAAAAATAACAGCTCACTTTATAGAAAAATATGTAACAAAAAAAGGTGCCTTTACCTATATTTCTAAGGAAGTATTAAAAGATCCCTTTTATACGCCATTGATTTTCAAGGAAATAGCCCTTGTTTTAATAAAGAAAGTACAAAATAGAGAAAAGAACATTGAATACATTCACTACGAGGATTTGTTAACCCTCTTCCAAAGATGTGATGAAAAATGTTTGAAAATGGATCTTCCTGGTGAGGTGAAAGTTTTTTCTGACCAATATTGTATGACCATTGTTCATGCAGAAAACCTCAATGAACTGGAAAACATTTCCTTTACATTCAATAGCATTAAGGATATTTTTGAAAATGATTATTTTTCTCTTCAACTTTTTCCTGCTGAGAAAAAAAATGAGCTATTAAACTTTACCTTTGATTTTCCTTTTTATATTCGTAGTAGAAGGGATGGCGATAAAGTTTTTTATGGTAGAGGAGATGCACAAAAAAAAGCAAAGGAAATTCTTATTAACAAAAAAATCCCGCAATACCAAAAACTTTTATATCCAATTATTGAAATTAATAAGAAAAAACTCTTTCTGGCAGAACCGGATATAAGTAAATTTGTGTTTGAATATAAAGGAAAGGCTTTTCAGTTTCGCTATAGCCCTAAGCCATAATGGGCTTTTATCATTACGTTTATGGTTTGTTAAGAAGTTGCCTTTTTGTAATTACCGTTTAAAAATATTTCTATTGCTGTTCCTCTATGGCTGATTTTGTTTTTTTCCTCACATGAGAGCTCTGCCATGGTTTTCTTTTTTTCAGAAAGCCAGAAAATCGGGTCATAACCAAAACCATTTTTACCCTGAGGGGTGAAGATTATTTCTCCATGAACTTTCCCCTCAGTGTAATAAATATCTTTATTGCTTAATGCCAAAACAAGGACACAGATGAAATAAGCTGAAGTATGAGAGGGGATACTTCCCTTTTTCATCTTATCCACGAGAAAAGCTGCCCGACTTTTGTCGTCTAAATCTTCTCCACCTATTCGGGCAGAATATATTCCGGGGTAATTGTTCATTGCAGGAATAACCAACCCGGAATCATCAGAAAACGTTGGAAGACCTGTTTGCTCAAGACCAGATTTTGCTTTGATGACAGCATTTTCAAGAAACGTCTTTCCTGTTTCCTCCGGATGTATAAATTCAGGAAAATCTTTTATATAAGTCCACTTAATTTTAAAAGAATTAAATGCCGAGCTAAACTCATTGAGTTTTCCTTGGTTTCCGCTTGCCAAGAAAGTCTTATCTAAATTCTCAAGAATCATTTCTTCTCCATTTGAACAAGGGAGAGAAGAAGTCCAGCTAAAGCCCAGAAAACAAACGCAGAAGTAAGTACCCGTAGTGGATAGCTAAACATTGAATAGACGAGCAGTGTAATAATTGCACCAAAAATACCTGTAATTATAAGGTTTTCTTCAGGGTTTTTCCTCAGTTTGTTTATTACCAGTTGGTAAAAAAAATAAAAGAACATAAGAAAACTTACAAGTCCAAATATTCCTGTTTCGGCAAAGACATTTAAAACTTCGTTATGAGCATGGGGCATGAATTCTGTTATATGTCCATTGGTTAATAAAGGAAATGAGGAGTCTTTTTCTCTCACCTTTGCTCCATAATCCGGGTAATTGTTTCCATACGTTCCAAATCCAACGCCAAGTATTGGATGGGCAAGTATCATTTCTCCTGCAACCCTCCACATATAGTATCTATGGTAAATTGAACCTCCATGTTTTGGAGTGTCTGGTATAACTTCTTTGAGGATAGGTAACTCTTTTGATTTTTCATCTGCCCAGTCATTAAGTTCAGTAAGAATTGGCGTGAAAATATCCTTTGAATCAGAGAGTCGGCCAATAAATGTCTTGTTTTTAATTGCATCAGTATATTTACTGGGTATTGAAAATAAACCTGTAATTAAAAGAAAACCAACTAAAAAAGCGAGCGAAAGGGTTTTCTTTTTTTTCAACGAATCGAATTTAATTATCTCTTTTCGTTCCAGAAA
>JADGAW010000362.1 GCA_015231815.1 Nitrospinota bacterium | reverse complement strand
TTGAATATCGTTTTTTTTCACTTGAATCACCTCCTTTATCTTTCCTTTTATGGTTTTCCTGTTGCTATACTTCCTGATACAAAAGGAAACATGTCGGTAACGTCAACCTGACCATTCAGATATTCCTGTGCTGACGTAACAGGATTCTCATACTGGAAAACAACCTCTACTTTTTTCCTGCCATCACTTCCGTCAACAGATTTTGCCGTTACGCCCTTAAAAGGAAATATTTGAGTGTTGCTGCTGCTATTTGGTAAAGTATCTCCCAGCAAACGGTATAAATCCACAGAATTAAACACAAGAGAGTTAACTGCCCGGTGTTCATCGGAACTTCCGTCATTGTCTATCAGCGTAATTAAATTAAGGAACAAATTTGTTAATAGTGCTGTATCAAGTTTTGTTTCTGCATTCATAAAGGATACAAAATCAGTAACGGTTTCGTTCTCTAATCGATAAGCCTTGAGAAGGGGTAGTGTTCTACCGTTGCACATTTCCGGAGGTGCCATTGGACCAAGTTTGCCGACAATCGTATCAAAATACATTGAACCTGAATCATCATTTGAATTGGATGTCGTAATTTCAGTACCAACCTGTTTATTGAGGATATTAATAAAGGTTGTTAATTGACCTGAATTTTTTGGTACGACAACGTAAGACTCAATTCCCCCAATTTCGAATATCCAACAGAGCGATTTTGTGAGATAGAAGTTTTTGTTGTCCTTAAGAGCATCATAAAACTGAGCATCACTGGGTTGGGTGTTTTGAGGAAGTCCGATGACTCGATTAAACTCACGTTTTATATTTTCTGATGGAAATTCAGGTGTTAGTTTTCCCGCTGCAAACACATATTTCCCAACAGATCCTGTTTCTTCTAACACGTTTTCGTTGGCGGGGGTAATTTCAATCATGTTTTTTTCTGGAACAATTCCACAATTGCAGTTAGTGGCATCTTCGTTTTCTTCTTGAATAGAAGCTTCAACAATGCCGTATTTTGTTTTATCTGCATGAGAATTGTCATGCGTTTCCGTTTTCTTTATGAGAGTTGTTGCCACTTCGTTGTTGTTCTCTTCAGTTTCCTGTTCTTTTATATCATCCATTTTCTGTCATTTAAGATAATTTCCTTTTTGCTACTTACATGGTGTTACATATTTGTTTGTACTGCTTCAATGAATAACCTGCGCCAGAACTTATGGTCTTGGCTGGTTCGTTTCCACTTCCTTTACTAAAAAGGGGAACAAACCTGTGGTGTCCACCTTAACGATTTTCCAAATGATGTTGTCAGAGCCACATTCCTTATATTCAAAAACAACATCCACTATTTTTCTCATCCCCATTGCACGAGCCGGTTCACCAGCAATACTGTCAAGTGATAGAGGTTTATTATTGTTTTCCTTATTCGCAAGGCCATCGGCCATTTGATAGATATTGAGGTACCTTAGAGCTATGTAGTTAATTGCTCTATCTTCATCAGTTGCCCCGGAATTGTCGGTTTTTTGCAACATTTGCTGAAAGAGTCCGGCAACGACATCTTGATCGACCTTTGTTTCTGTAACGATATTATTTACAAATTCGTTTAGAGTGAAGTTATAGAGTTGTTCGCAAATGACTGTAGGAAGTTGTTCAGAACCTGATGTATTTATTGCTCCCATAGGGCTTCTAGGACCGATAACCACCTGATATGATGTTACTCCCATTTCCTTTTTCAGTGACTCTATCATTTCATCCAATATCGCACTGCCACGTGGAGTAACTGAATACGTTTTAACATTATTAATTTCCATTACCCACTGCATTTCTTCTGCTATATAGCGGTATTTATCATTGCTGAGAATGGTAAACAAGAGTTTATTTCCAGAGCCTGAAGTGTTTGTTACGCTAACAATACGGTTGAATTCCTGCATAAGTCCATCGTTTGGAAAAACTGCAGAGAGGCTTCCTACTGCATAAATGTATCCTATTGTTGAATAAGATGTGGTTTCCTCGATACCAATGGGCTCTTCGTTAACTTCTGGAGTAGTATTCGGAATAGTCGTTGCCCCTGATGAACCCTGAGGCAGAGTTGTAACATCTTCCTGAGGAAATATTCCCGCTCTTATTCGTTGGGGGGTTACCGTTTTTGTTTGTACATAATTCATTTTTTGTCTGTTTCTTATGGGTTTACTTTTCTTTAACAGTAATTTTAAGTTCCATAACGCCTGTTCTCCATTGAGCAAAGGCGGAAATAATTGATTGTTTCTCTTCTGCAACCTTAAGACTGCATCACGCATTAACTGAGCTGACGTTTCAGGGTAAAGTGACCAAAGTAACGCCAAAGTTCCCGTAACAAAGGGAGCAGCCATACTGGTTCCGGTCATTCTTGTTGCTCCTCCCGTTGAACTGAGCCCAAGAATATT
>JADGAW010000361.1 GCA_015231815.1 Nitrospinota bacterium | reverse complement strand
AACCATATAAAGTTGACCATCAACAATATAGGTTAGCAACAATCGGTTTTTCATTTCTTTCGTTTTGAAAAAAACCGTATAAAAAACAGAATACAGCAGAGCAATAAGAAGATAAAATCCGAAACTGCTTACAAGTCCATTAAATGTAGCAAAAGTAAGCCAGGCAAAAAGAATCGTAAGAAAAACCCCAATGAGTTTAAAGCTGTTTCCCTCTCCAAAGACCATTGCCGTTGATTCTTTCCCAATTATTGTGTTCTGATAAATATCGTGCAACTCCAATGTCAGGCTTCGAGTGTACATGGTAATAAAAACAAAAATAAAACTGGTAAAAAGTGCAAAACTGTTTTCCCCTCCAAATATTAAAAAAGGAAGAATTGTTATAAGAAAGCTCCAGGAGAAAGAAACACCAGCATCTTTAGAGTTGGGAATATCTTTTATTTTATTAATGGAAAACATCCGATGAATAAAACTCTTTTTAAATACCGGGAAAAAGTAAAAAAGGCTAATTATAAAAAGAGCAAGAACCGCTAAAAAATAGGAAAGACCATAGGACATAAATCCCATTGAAGCTATGGTCAGGAGGAGAATTCCTGTCCCAAAAAGAGGTTTTCGGTAGTTAAGGTAAAAATATTTTTTTTCCCGGTAATTTTCCTTGACAGAGTCTTTATCAAAAATATTGAAAATGAGGTATGTACCGAGAATATAGGAAAAAAGAGAACAGGAATAAATAAAGTCGGGTTTGATATTAGCAAGAAGGCTTGCCGCAAAGTAAAGAACTACCGATCCAAAAGCTAAAGTAAGGTAGGAATTACTTAAGAATTCTGCCAATGAATATCGCTTTTTCTCAGAATGCATATTTTCCAAAGCTGAGATGACCTGATCAATTATCCACTGAGGTGTTGAAGCTCCAGCAGAAACACCGATATTTTCGTACTCCTTCAACTCTTCTCTTTCCAGTTCTGCTTCTGTCTCAATATGAAAGGTTGGTAATCCTTTTTCCCGGGCAATTGATGCCAACTGTTTGGTATTTGAACTATTTTTACCCCCAACAATAATAATTGCATCAACCTCATCACATAAATCCGCAATATCACTTTGTCGTGATTCCGTAGCCTCACAGATAGTGTTTATAACCTCAATATTAGGAAATTTTTCTTTTAACAGAGCAACAATTTCTTCAAAAAGGCTTGTCGTTAACGTCGTTTGGGCAATAACAATACTTTTCTCCAGTGGTGGGAGACCTTTCACCTCTTCAGGAGTTTTTATAACATGATACTCCTTCGCAAAACCTGTCAGACCAATAACTTCCGCATGGTTTTTATCTCCAACGATAATTGTTGCATAGCCTTTTTTTGCATGGCGTTTAATAATCGACTGCACCTTCATAACCAAGGGACAGGTGGCATCTTTAATTTTATAGCCAAGTTCTTTTATTTCAGCTCTTTTGGCTGGCGTTATCCCATGAGTACGAATAATCATGCGTTTTCCGCTATTCCTTGCCAACTCATTTGTTTCTCCCACCCCTTTTCTTTCAAGGGTTTCAATAACCTGCGGATTATGAATGAGGGGTCCATAGGTTTCGATAGGTTCCGAGGAGTTTTTCGCTGTTTCAAGAACGATATCTATCGCCCGCTTTACCCCCCAGCAGAAACCGGCAGTTTTAGCTAGTTTAATTTGCATAAATTGTTAACTGATTAAAATAAGGTGACTTATTATATTACAGTGGCTGTATCAGGAAAGTGATATGGGAAAGTATAAATTTCGGTAAACTTCTAAACATTTTCTGAGAATTGTAATTCTAGCACGCATTGTGCAATAAGTACTATATTGAATCTCCAAAGTTCAAGTATTTGCTGGGGGGCCATTCAGGCTTCCTGTCGACATAATATGTTGGCAGGAAGCTGTTAGTCGAATGCCAAAGGCTTTCATTTCCATCTTATCTTTTCACACCCCCCTCTCAATACCCATCAAACAATTATTTCATCAACAAAAACCTATGAAATCTTCAGCACAACTATGCTAATTCCTGCATAGGTTCAGGTGCATTTTTTGACGTTAAATCAGACGATTTCATCTCAAAGCTCAAAATATGCATTTTTTTCCAAAGAAAAACGAGAAATAAAACCAGAAAAATATCAGATTAAACCGTTACGGCATGAAGACGTTTTAAGGCTTTTGATATCTCGTTTATTGATGGTGATAATGGGAGTTTCATTACAATTACGTCATTGTTGACGGTAACCCATTTATTATTTTTTTCAGCAAACTGCATGAGCTTTACCTTTTTTACGGGAGATTCTTCAACAAGAGTTATTTTTAACCTGTCCAAAAGTTCAATTGATTTACAACCAAGCAATTTTCCCAAAACTTTTATTTCCCCAAAAGTTAAGAGCGTTTT
>JADGAW010000360.1 GCA_015231815.1 Nitrospinota bacterium | reverse complement strand
ATGAGGGTCAGAGCCTCAAACCCTTCATCGTGAGTTCCAAAACCTCCGGGAAAAAGAACAATTGCTGCGCTTTCCTTTAAAAACATTAGTTTTCGGGCAAAAAAGTAATGAAAGTTTATGCATTTGGAGTCATCAATTATGTATTTATTTGCCTTCTGCTCATGAGGGAGATCAATGTTAATTCCAAAACTTTTTTCCCTTGCCGCCCCTTTTTGAGCTGCCTCCATAATTCCGCCACCACCACCGGTAATGACCATAAAACCAAGCTCAGTAATTTTTTTTGCAAACTGTTCTGCTTTTTTGTAAAAAAGGTCTTTTTTCAGTGTACGAGCCGAACCAAAAACCGTCACCTTATTTAAATTATGATAGGGAGCAAAGGTTTTAAATGCATAGCGGATTTCCTTAAGAGCAGTATCAATGATTTTCTTATCCGTTAAACTTGCATTATCCTGAACAAGTTTTAATGCTGTGATGATAATGTCATGAATAACTTTTTCATCTCCTTTTCCACCAACCTGTTTAATAAGGTCGTAAATAGTGGTATCAATTATATTTTTCTTACTATAGGATATTTTCATATTCTTTTTCCTGAAGGTTGTGCTTTAAACTCAAATGGGTGAACATTAATATTATCACCAAGGAGAGGAATTATCGACAAAAAACTCCTTCTGACATAATCCTCCATATAAGGGTTACATAAAAAAGTTGGTTTTACAGTATCAAACCAACTCGTTTCTCAAAACACGTTTTTTTACCAGTATATTTGAGGCTTTAATTCTATTGATTAATGAAGCAATAAAAAAATAGTGTCACAAAAAAGCCTTTTCATTCGTCTAAAGAAAATAAATCGTTTTGAAAATTATGAAACGAATATAACTACAATTCATTGCATTAAGGGGACATTACTTTTGTTTGAATAGTTATCTTAATAAAGTTTATCAACAAATTATGGAAGGAGGTTTTCTATATAGTTAAGCTTTTTGGTAGTTTATTTTATTGGTAGATTATTAACATTCTCATTCATAGGAGGTAGAAATGCCGAGTCAAACAGTTAAAAGTGGAAATTCATATAATTTTAACCCCATACCAAACGAACGAGGAGAAGAAGTAACTGTTGAAAATTCTGGAAATAGCACAACAAAATTCAGTTTTGTTTACGATAGTGGACAAAAGGATGATTCCTTGGAAGGTTCTGGAAGTTCACAAAACTATCCCGTTAGCATTTGGGGTGATACGAAGAAACTAACCTTTAATAATAATGGTCCATGTGATTTATTGGTTTCGTGGTAATAAAAAGTACCTATACTTTGTATATTCATGGAAATTGTTCATGGCAGGCACAACAAAAAAGATAGTAATGTACTCTGACCCTATTCAATTTAGGGTCAGGCTGCATTTTTCTTCATAATATTATCATGTGATGGGCTTGACTACATTAAGCTCTCATTATGCTCATTAGAGAAACAAGTTGATGTTTTTTTCTGGAATTAACCCTTTTTGTCGTGCAAGGTCAGCCATTTTTTGGACAGCATTTTTTCCTTTTTCTCCAAGTTCTTTTGAAAATTCATTTACATAGAGAGCAATGTGCTTGCCTATAACCTCATCATTCATCTCCTGAGCATGTTTTTTTATAAAGTCAGTGCTCTCAGCAGGGTTTTGAAAAGCATACTGAATACTTTCATTAAGAACCATATTAATTTTCTGAGCTGTTTCTTTTCCCAAGGTTCTTTTTACTGCTATGCCGCCAAGAGGTATGGGAGAGCCGGTTAAATCCTGCCAAAATTCTCCCAAATCAACTATTTTCTTAAGACCTTTTGCTTCATAGGTAAACCTGTTTTCATGAATAATAAGTCCAGCATCAAACTCACCATGTAAAACCTTATCTTCAATTTCAGAAAAAAGAACAGCTGTTTTATTTTTTGCTTCCGGGTTTGCTATTGAAAGAAGAAAGTTTGCTGTTGTATGCTCACCGGGTATTGCAATTTTTACGTTCTTGATATCGTGTAGACTCATTTCATTTTTGCCAATGAGAAGCGGACCACAGTTTTCTCCAAGAGCACTTCCCGAATTAAGAAGAACATATGTATCCAAAACATTCAGGTAGGTGAAAAAACTAAGTTTTGTAACATCAAGTTCATGACCCAGTGCTCTTCTGTTAAGTTCCTCTACATCTTCAATAATATTCTGAAAACTAAGACCTCTGGTTAATACCCTCCTGTTAACCATGGCATCAAACATAAAGGTATCGTTGGGACAGGGAGAAAATCCTAAGGAGAGATTTACCGTCATTTATCGGATGGTATTAAGAAATGTAATGGTAGCTTTTGTGAGGTTTCCCACTGCTTTTTCAATCACCCATTTACCTTTATCTCTTTCACCAACAAAGTTTGAAACAGCTCTGAG
>JADGAW010000035.1 GCA_015231815.1 Nitrospinota bacterium | reverse complement strand
GGTGCCTCAAAGCCGTTTCTGAGAATGAGTTCAAAGCTTCTCCCATCAATGATCAGATTCTATCTCTATTTTTCAGTAACAGAGTTACAAAAACTTTTATTCAATAGTACAATAAAAGGTAAAGATACTTACAATTAATGGTTATACAATGTTTTATCGAATTAGGGAAGATATTAAGGTTATTTTTGATAGAGATCCTGCCGCTAGAAGCACATTAGAGGTATTGTTTTGCTATCCTGGATTACATGCGGTAATGCTTTACCGGGTTGCCCACAAACTATGGAATTCTCATTATTTCTTTCTGGGAAGGTTTATTTCGCATTTCGCACGTTGGTTGACAGGAATAGAAATACATCCGGCAGCAAAAATTGGAAAAGGGTTTTTTATTGACCATGGAATGGGAGTTGTTGTTGGGGAAACCGCCGAGGTTGGTGATAATGTTATGCTCTATCATCAGGTAACTCTTGGAGGAACTTCCTTGCATAAAGTAAAAAGACATCCAACACTCTGCAATAATGTTATTGTAGGGGCAGGAGCAAAGGTCCTTGGTAATATAACGATTGGAGAAAACAGTAAGGTTGGCTCTGGTTCCGTTGTAGTCAATGATGTTCCTCCAAATTCTGTTGTTGTTGGAGTTCCGGGAAAAGTTGTTCGAAAGGATGTTCCTCTCACAGATAAAAATATTGATGTTGATTTTCAAAATTTACCCGACCCAATGGTTAAAGCTATTACCTGTCTTTTAGAAATGGTAACACAATCAGAGGAAAACCTCACGAAAAAAACAGATGAAATCGAACAGGAATTTAAAAGGCTTAAATGTAAACATGATGAGCAGGAGCAAAAGCTTATTAATATAAGTGAGCATAAGAAAAAAAAGCTCAATAAAGCAAGTTAAGACGTTACAAACGCTTAATAGATAAACTATGGGAAATATAAACGAACTCAATATTCTTGCCATTGGTGGTGGTAAGGGGGGAGTGGGAAAATCTATTATTTCAGCTAATATTGGGTTCTGCCTAAGTCAATTAGGTCATAAAGTTGTATGTCTTGATGCCGATCTTGGAGGAGCAAACCTTCATACCTTACTTGGTGTTAAATACCCTTTGGTTACTCTCAATGATTTTTTCAGGAAAAAGGTTTCTCATATTTCTGATACGTTAATTGAAACGGAGTTCTCAAATTTATATCTCATTAGTGGAGCGAATGGAATCCTGGAATTGGCAAATCCAAAGTATGCTCAGAAAGCAAAGCTCATTAATTCCTTAAAAACCCTTGAGGCAGATTACCTTATTCTCGACCTTGGAGCAGGGTCAGGCTATGATGTCCTTGATTTCTTCACCATGGCAAGTGGAAAGATTGTTGTTGCAAGCCCGGAACCCACATCAATACAGAATGTGTATGGTTTCCTGAAAATTGCGTTAGTTCGAGCCTTGTTAAGGAAGTTCTCATACAATAAACCGCTTGTTGAGCTGATAAAAACATCCCTGCATTCATCAAATGCATCTACTTCAGAGAAATTAATGGAGGAGTTAATAGAAAAAGCCACTGTTTTGGACAATGATGTTGTTCGTGTCTTTACTGAAACCTTAAATGAATTTAAAGTACAGTTAATTTTGAACAATATTTCTTCTGAAAATCAGAAAAAGACAGGGACAATTCTTGAAACGGTTGCTGATAAGTTTCTTAGTATGAGGTTAATGACTGCTGGCTCAATTCATCATGATCCATATGTTTCCAAATCGGTAATTCAAATGAAACCTTTTATGAACCTCTTTCCTGAATGTCAGGCTGCCCGGGATATACGGGAAATTGAAGAGAAACTCAGAATGGAATTTCATGGATTTCACTTGAAGAGAAATATCAATGCTGCTTTGAGGTCAATTGACCCCTCAATGATAACCCACCATTAAAAAGTAAAGGTAAGGAAAAACCTTCTTCACTCTTTATAACGTAAAAGCTTTTCAATCCTTTCAAGAATTCTTTCGCACCCAAGTCCATCAAAAACCTTATTTTTTTCTGAGAACTCGATAAAGTCTTTTCTCTTTATTGACAAAATGTCTTTAAGTTCCGGCATTTCACCAATTTTATAAAGTTTATTGAGAAAACCTTTTTGGTGCAGCCTTTTTACAACTTTCCTTTCACTCCTGTTTTGTGGAAGTGCAATAGTGTATGTTCCAATGGTCAGTCCCTCATACATTGTTAGCCCACCTGAACTAATAAGCAGGTCAGACCTTTTAATCTTGGAAGGTAAGTTTTCTATGATGGAACAAAACTGTATAATAAGTTCTTTTCCCTTTTTATGGAGGAGAACCGATCGATTCCGTCGTATAAAGTTTACTTTTTGATGAGAGAGAATTTCATCAAAAAAAGAATCTTCCAGCCCGCTAACCTTATGGGGTAACTTTACCTTTATTCTCAAATGTTCAAAGTCACTCTTGAAAAAATTGTTCATGAAATGTTTAATAAGGGAAAGGGAAAACTTTTTATAATCAAAACCTCCTATGACGATTACAATGTTTCTTACAGGTTGTGAGGGTGTTTTCTTCTTTAAATATTTCCGGATTTCAGGGTTAAGAAAAATATACTTTTCCCCAAATAATTCATTAGCAAAGGGCTGTCTTTTATTACGGTTTGCATCAATAACGAGGTCAGCATTTTGAGTATGGGCCGCTAAGTCATCAATTACAATCACTTTACAGTTATTTTGCTTAAAAAAAGATATTTCCTCATTTGTTGTATTATTACAATCAAAAATAACAAGGCTTAATTCAGGTAGGAAATTGTTAATAAGAGAGAAATTGCTTCTTACAGAATAAAAGTAAAGGTTGCTTCGCTCTTTAAAAAAAAGTTTTGTTTCCGGTTGATTATTGCAAAAAATAAATGTCTTATATCCTCTGGAAATAAGGGAATCATTTAGTTGTACTGTTCGTACAAGATGACCCATTCCCAGAAAGTTACTTCCGTGGGTTATAAGCAATACCCCTTTTTTCATTGATTTTCAGGTCTTATTATTGAGGTAAGTTCCCATGAGTAATCCGGTTTTTTCTGTAAACAAGCCAGAGTTGCAGGAAAGAAATCAACAACTCTTTTGTTTGGGTAGCCAGTAAGGAGCATAGAAACAAAAAGTTCCATATAGGGCAGATGTCCTACAAGCATTAAAGGCGATTCTCTTTTTTCAACTTCCTGAATCCAATCTCGAATATCGTCATTAGGCTTTAATCCGGTGGCTTCTTGAGGAACAATATCTGCTTGAAGAGTTTTGGCAAATAATTCAGCTGTTTCTTTTGCTCGTAATTTACTGCTATGGAATATTTCAGGGGGATTGATTCCTCTCATTTGAGCAGAGAGGGCAACATTCTTAACATGAATTCTTCCTGTTTCGGATAAAGGACGATTGGTATCATCATGTCCATCTTTTGCTTCACCATGCCTCATAAGAAAAAGTTCCATAACTGCCTCCTAAATGAACAATAGAGTATTTATACATGATTAAAAGAAAAAAAGTGACAAAAAAATAAAAAAATAGAATTTTTTATAAAATGCGTGCTAATATTAACTCCTCAAATTTATTTGCCTGAGAAGGCATGTTAAAAGGAATGAAGGCATTAATGGTTACTAAAATCCTTTTAATCAAGGAGTTATATCTTTTTCCCTTTTTTTATAGGGTAAATTTTCTCATAACCTCTTTTCTCATCCATAAAACTTAAGGAAAATAATAATAAAAATACAAAAGAAGAATTGACAAAACCTGTTCGCTTAATTATAATCAGAAAATTATTTTTTTCTTAAATGACCTTACTATTATGAACATAAAAGCTATTATGATTGGAGGTGATTCTTTACATAACGTTCTATAAATGATCGTGTCCAGAAGGACTGGTCATTATTATGAGCATTCAGATTGAAGTACTGTCTTTGTTTAACATTTAACATTTTGTTTTAACTTACTTTATTAATTTTTTTATGGAGGTGAACATATGAGCGATCACGCTGAGCATCATGGAGTGCACGTTCCGGATCACTGGGAGACAAGCCCATGGCCGTTAACGGTAAGTTTGGGTATCTTTGCTCTGTGCTGGGCATTTATGTTCCAATTTGTATATAGTGCTGGAATGGCTGCGGTAATTGCCCTTGCCATCGGTACAATACTTGTTGCAATGAGCGTTATTGGCTGGGTTGGAGAAACAGTCGGTAAGGCAGACTTTGGTTTTAGTCCCGTTGCAATGTTACTGTATATCTTGACAGAAGCAATGATTTTCTTGGCATTCTTTGTTGCATATTGGAGAATGAAACTTCAGGCAGGTGCTGCTGCATGGCCTCCAGAAGGAACACCTGAAATTACTGCTGGTATGCAGTTTGTAGCTTTAGGTCTCCTTTTTATTGGTAGTTTTGCTGCACATAAAGCAGATGCCAAGTACAAAACAGAGCCAGAATCTACTGGTGGGCTTCTTTTAGTTCCTGTTATTGTTGGTGCTGTTTTCCTTGTACTGGTTTACAGTGAATTAGCTGGAATGGCAGCACAAGGGTTTACCATTGGTACAAATGCTTTCGGTACGACAGTATTTGGTCTTGGTGGATGGCACGCAGCCCATATTTTGGTAGGTATGGTTATGTACCTCTTAATAGCATTATCTACAATGAAGGGAAACACAAGTAGGTCTTATTCCTCGTCAGCAGCAATTTACTGGGATTTTTGTACTGTTGTTCACTTTTTCGTGGTTATGCAAGTTTACGTATGGAAATAATTTACATTTATCGAAAATAAAATAGTGGTGAAAACAACTTCTCAAACATTATTCATAACATTTCTTTTGCTCTTTAATGCACATGTTTCGCTTGCTGCATTAACTGGCGGTGAACCGTCAGATACAGCACTTGACCCTTCTATTATGGCAATTGATGAGGATAAATTCCTTGGTGCGCAGTTGGGGAAGGATTATGCGTTAATAGACGAAAAGGGAAATGAGTTTAACGTTGGAGATATGTTAAATAAACCACTGGTTCTTTTACTTTCATACTATAAATGTGATGGTTATTGTCCTACAATAAACAACAACTTACTTGAAACTCTCAAACTTGTTAAATACAAAATCGGTGAGGAATATAACGTTCTGACCATTTCATTTGACGAGAATGATGATTTAAAAAGTTTACAGGAGTTCAGTACAAAAATAGGAATGACTGATGATATGAGGAAAGGGTGGAGGCTTGCAATAATGAAAAATAAAGCTGACATCAAAGAATTTACCTCTAGTGTTGGATATAAGTTTTTCTGGTCATCCAGAGATCGTATTTTTTTACATCCTAGCGTTTACATTGTTGCATCACAAAAAGGAAAGGTTGTACGTTTCCTTTATGGCACTAAAATTGACGAAAAAGATATGGAGTTGTCAATTATTGACGCATACGGTGAAAAATTAAAGAAATCAAAAGCAATTGATTTTCTGACCTCTGTTTGTTACAGTTACAACTTTAAAGAAGGTAAATATACTATTAACTATCCTCTCTTCATTGGGTTAGGTTCCCTTTTTCTTGGGCTATCTCTTGTAGCTCTTTCTCTGTTTATTTATAAAAAAAAGAGGTGTGTATGAATAAAAAACTTTGGAGTTTGATGGCGGTAGTCGGATCTCTTCCATTTTTGGCTGCTACGGCAATTGCTGGAGAGCTTCAGCAGGATCCGGCAGAGCATTGGGATGAGTTTTGGCATGAGATTATGATCGATATTATTAGTATCGGTGTAGTCTTTATGATTTGTTTTATTTATGTTCTTATAAGGAACATTGCTCAGTCACCTGATCAGGAAGGTACTGGTACTAAGTTAACACCTTTACAGTCTATTGGTTGGACGCTTATACCTGCTTTTTGTTTCATGGCTGATGACTTTTATCTTGCAGCACAATCATGGCAGCTTTTTAACCTGCAAAGAAATGTTCCAGCAAATCACTATGAAGTGAAGGTAACTGCTTCTATGTGGAACTTCAACTATACCTATCCTAACGCTTGTAAAGAAGCAGATAACTGTGTTGAAGTAATGAACGAACTGAGAGTTCCTGCTGGAAAGCCAATTTTATTAAGAATGACCAGTTCCGATGTAATTCATAACCACTCTATTCCTGATTTCAGAATTCTTGAAGATTCAATGCCAGGAAGAGTTACCTATCTGTGGTTTTATCCAAAGACACCTGGTGAGCATTTAGTAACATGTAAGGAGTACTGTGGTACTATGCATTCCAAGATGATTAGTAAAGTAATTGCAATGCCAGAGTCGGAATTTGATAAATGGATTGAAACTGAAAAGAACGATCTTTAACAGTTAGGAAATATTAATTTAATTGGAGGTTTTTTCATTATGAAAGAGTGGATCTTAACAACGGATCACAAGAGGATCGGTGTTTTCTATCTCATCGGCTCAATCGCAGCATTTTGTGTTGCTGGATTGATGGCGTTGCTGATTAGAACTGAGCTCGGTGCTATTGGTCCAACACTTACGGAAGATCCAAACGTCTATAACGTTTGGTTGTATTTCCATGGTGCTGCAATGATTCTTGGTTTCCAGATTCCGGCATTAACAGGTTTCTTGGCTAACTGGGCTGTGCCAATCATGCTTGGAGCTCCTGATATGGCGTTCCCAAGAGTAAATGCTCTCAGTGTATGGTTATACTGGATGGGTATTCTTTTAGCGTTAGCAACATTTGTTATACCAGATTCACCAGATGTAATGTGGACAGGTTACCCACCTTACTCTGTAATTACTGAAGGTAATACAGCACTTTACAGCTTGACAGTTCTTATCATGGGTTTCTCATCAATTGTTGGTGGTATTAACATCATGTGTACTGTTATTTACTGTCGAGCCAAAGGTATGCAGTACAACCAGTTCAACATTATGGTTTGGACTACTATGGGTGCAAACCTTCTTCAGCTTGTATTTGTTCCTGTTCTTGGTTCTGCCGTTATGCTTCTTTTATTTGATAAGTATCTCGGAACGAACTTTTTTAACCCTGCCTCAGGTGGTGATGTTTTAATTTATGAAAACCTCTTCTGGTTTTACTCTCACCCAGCGGTATATGTAATTCTGCTACCATTCTTGGGAATTGCATATGAAATAATTGCAACATTTGCAAGAAACAGAATCTTCAACTACAACATGGTTGTTTACGGTGGAGTTTGTGGTACGACTCTGCTGAGTACCGATGTTTGGGCTCACCACGCTTATGCTGCTGGTCTTCCGGATTACGTAAGAATGTTCATGACCATTACTACTCTTTTGATTAGTGTTCCGGTTGGACTTCTTATGATCGGTATGGTAGCAACTATGTGGAACGGTGCAATTCGTTTTACTACACCTATGCTTTTTGCTTTATCAGTTATTTTCCTCTTCCTTATTGGAGGTTTGACTGGTATTCCTAACGCAATGGCATCTGTCGATCACGCTATTCACGATGGATATTTCATTATGGCTCACTTCCACTACGTAATGGCAATGGCAGGTACTGCTGCGATTTTTGGTTCTGTTTATTACTACTTACCAAAAATGACAGGAAAAATGTACAACGAAGCTATGGGTAAAGCTGGATTCTGGTTACTCTTCATCGGCTTTAACGTTACTTTCTACCCTCTCTTTGAGATTGGTATTGAAGGTATGGCGAGAAGGTACTATGACTACAGCCAGTTCCCTCAGTTTGAAAGTGCTCAGCATTTAGCAACTATGGGTTCCTATGTAATTGCAGTTGGTTTCTTAATTACATTGGTAACATGGATTCATTGCTGGGTTGCAGGTGAAAAATGTACTGATCCTAACCCTTGGAAGTCTCAGTCTATCGAATTTACCAATACAGAGGTAATTCCTGGACCAGGTAACTTTCCAGTTCAGCCAGTAATCTCTCCTGATTGGTCTCCATATAACTATGGTGGAACAACCAAGCAGGACGATTAATCTTTAAGCTACAATAATATGTGGAGCCCCTCAATGGGCTCCCATATTAAAAGGCAGGATTTTCCTGCCTTTTAATATGGGATGATTTAATCACTTAACCAAATGTATATGAAAGCTCTTGCCTTAAATAAAATAGATAGCTTCAGATTTATCCTTCTTGAGTATTTTGGCGTTGCTAAACCGGGGATTATCGGGTTGGTTGTTGTAGCAGCCTTGACTGGTATATATTTTGGTAACAAAGGCACCTTACCTGATTGGAGTTTAATTACCTTCACACTTTTAGGGCTTTCTTTCAGCACCGCTGGATCATGTATGCTGAACAACTATTTTGACAGGGACATTGATCGGTTAATGGACAGAACTTCAAAACGTGCATTAGCTCAGGGTATTGTTCCTGAAAAAAACGTCCTCTATACTGGATTAATCTTCGTTATTGCTTCTTTCTTAATACATTATTTTTATGTAAATCCTTTAACAGCTTACGTTACTCTTTCCGCAGCCTTTGGCTATGTCGTTTTATATGGAATGATTATGAAAAGAAGAACACCTTGGGCAAATCAGGTTGGTGGGATAGCTGGTGCTCTCCCTCCAGTTATAGGATATGTTGCCGTAACAGGTTATTTTGATGCTACGGCATTTATACTCTTTTTAATTGTTGCTGTTTGGCAGCAACCCCATGCTCTAAGTCTTGCTTTAAAATATAGGGAAGATTACCTGAAAGCTTCTATTCCGGTAATTCCCGTTGCAAAAGGAATTCATGGAACGAAAATTCGTATTGTTATATACACAGGACTATTGTTTTATGTAGCTGCTCTTCCATTTCTGTACGGGATGGCTGGCGAGTTTTATTTCATGAGCTCTTTTATATTAAATGCATTCTACTTTGGTTATGCCGTTAAATTCTATTTTTCACAACAGAAATGGAATATGCCCCTTTTCTTTTTCTCAATAGT
The DNA here is from genome assembly GCA_015231815.1 of Nitrospinota bacterium. Taxonomy (GTDB): domain Bacteria; phylum Nitrospinota_A; class JADGAW01; order JADGAW01; family JADGAW01; genus JADGAW01. The sequence continues at coordinate 5,642 of JADGAW010000035.1, read as the reverse complement.
TTACCTTGTTCTTCTTTTTGGAGCCTTGGTCGTTGATATGACTTAAGAAAAGTATTGTCAATTATTAAGGTACGTTTAAAAATGTCAGATATAGATACAGAAATAGAAGAAAAGAAAAAAATAGAAAGAAAAAAAATTATAACCGGACTTTTAATTGGCCTGTTTTGTTTTGTCTCTCTCATTGTTGCAGCACTAATTACGATTGCACAGCACCAGTAAGAACATTTTTTTGTTCGTCATTATCGTGTGGCATAATAATTTTCCTCCCAATATATCCCTTTAATACTTTATCAATTGACACATAAATTTTCTCTGCCTGTTCCAGAAGGCAAATCAAAACAACTTGCTATAGGTTGGTTAATTCTTGCAATATCAACCTTAGTCATGGCTGGTTTTTATGCATTACTCTTAGTACTATCGAGAACACCTTACATAAAAGATGTTTTTCCCTGGGTGGACTTCTTTTATACAGCTCTTGTTGTACATGTAGATTTCACGGTACTCTTTTGGTTTCTTGCTTTTGCAGGAGTTTTTTGGAGTATCTGTTCTACCAGCAAACTTGTATGGTTAAGTCAGGCAGGACTGGTTCTCTCGGCAATAGGAGGTATTATTATCGCCGCAGCTCCCTTAATGGGAGTTGGACATCCCTTAATTAACAACTATATTCCTGTATTGCAAGAGCCTCAGTTTTTTCTTGGACTTATTATCTTTGGCTTTGGTTTCACCCTTCTGGTAATTCACAGCATTATCACAATTCCTCCTGTCAGTAGTTGGAAAGAGGAGGAGAAAGCTTTAAGGTATGGCTGTTTGTTTGCTTCAATTGCAGCTTTAATCTCGATAATTTGTTTTTTATGGTCATTTACCATAACACCAACAACCCTCGAAAGTACCGAATATTATGAAATTCTCTTTTGGGGAGGCGGGCATGTTCTTCAATTTACCCATGCGCTTTTCATGGTAGTTGTCTGGATATGGCTCTCAAGCCAAACGGGTATTCCCCTTAAGATAGAAAATAAAATTATTATTACTATTTTGCTTCTTGGTGTAGCAATGGTCTTTTTCTTTCCTTGGCCATACCTTACCTATGGTATCACCTCCACAAACATGCGCCAATGGTTTTTATGGCTCATGGAATCAGGTGGGGGAATTGCCGCATTGCCCATAGGGGGGTATCTTCTTTTTGCCTTGTTGTTTAAGGGGGGAAAAGCTGATGGTGAAAATAAATACCTAAGGGCGGGGATTGTTATTTCTATTGCTCTGTTCGGAACTGGCGGGACAATAGGTTTTATGATCAAGGAAAGCAGTACACTGATTACTGCTCACTATCATGGAACAAATGTTGCCGTAACCTTATCGTTCATGTTAGTTGCTTACTACCTTTTACCAAGGATTGGCTTTGGCTTTCCCAATAAAAAAGTGGCTCTTATTCAGGTTTATTTTTATGGTGCCGGACAGTTAATGCACATCATTGGACTCGCATGGGCGGGGGGTTATGGAATGCAAAGAAAAATTGCCGGAGGTGCCCAAACACTCGATACAATTCAACAAACAGTTGCTATGGGATTAATGGGAATAGGCGGTGTTATTTCTGTTATTGGAGGCCTCATGTTTTTCTTTGTCGTTTTTCCAGCGATGAGACGAAAAGCGGAGAATTAAACCTATGGATAGATCTAAAGATTTTAAGGTTGCCATCTGGTTACTTTCTGTGTGTGGATTGATTTTCTGTATGGTAATTCTTGGTGGAGTAACCCGCTTAACTCATTCAGGACTGTCTATGGTTCAATGGCAGCCATTAAAAGGAATACTGCCTCCATTTAATCAGCAGGACTGGATAGAGCTCTTTGACCTCTACAAAAAATTTCCTGAGTTTAATGAACTTAATAAGAATATGGATGTTGAGGGATTTAAATCAATTTTCTGGTTAGAATATTTGCATCGGATTCTTGGAAGAGTTATTGGATTGGCTTTTTTCATTCCTTTTCTTTTCTTTTCTCTTAGAGGCTATATAAAGAAAAGTATGAGGTCAAAGTATGTTGTTATGTTCCTTTTGGGAGGTTTACAGGGACTTCTTGGCTGGTACATGGTTAAAAGTGGACTTGTCAATGATTCTGGAGTTAGTCAATATCGGCTTACAGCACACCTTTTTAGTGCATTTCTTATCTATGCTTATATTCTTTGGACTGCTTTAGGCCTACTCTATCCAGAGGAGGAAAATAAAAATGCCCCTTCCTCACTTCGTCTCTTTACTCTTTTTGTCGCAGTTTACTTATCCATAACGATTATGTCCGGCGGTTTAGTTGCAGGTTTAAAGGCTGGACTCCACTACAACACCTTTCCATTGATGAATGGTGAGTTAATTCCAGAGTATATTCTGGATATGTCGCCAATCTACCTGAATTTTTTTGAAAATATTACTACAGTGCAGTTTGACCATAGAATTTTAGCTGAATCAACTCTCTTAATTATTATTACTCTTTGGTACTACTCTCGAAAATTTACTCTTAGTGACCGTGCCCGTCTTGGATACAATTTAATGCTTGCTATGGTATTTCTTCAGTTCTCCATGGGGTTGGCAACCCTTCTGCTGGCAGTCCCTGTTACAATTGCCTCTGCCCATCAGGGAGGAGCTCTTATCCTCTTCACGCTGACTCTTTTTACTCTTCATCAAATGAGGGGCAGGAACTAAGAGGACTAAATAAGTTTTGGTATTATTTCGTTGTATAAAAGAAATCCTTCGTTACTAAGAAAAATCATTGATTTGTTTTCCTGAAGAAGTCCTTTTTCTCTAAAAAGTTCCTGATTGATTGTTGACTCCTTACTTTCAGAGATTGACATATATTTTTGTCTGTATTCCTCAAGGAGTACTTTTTCTGTTCCTGTTGTCGTACGCAATGAAAGCATTATTGCTTCAAACAATAGTTGCTGTGGCGTTAATTCCTCAATGCTCTTACTCCTTTCACCCTTGAGATAACTTTTCAAAGATGATTGATGGGTAGCTCTTCGATTCCCTACAGTAGAAACAGCCGAAGGGCCAATGCCAATATAATCGTTTTGTTTCCAGTAATTTAAATTATGAATGCTTTTATATTCCTCCCCTTTGGCATAATTAGATATTTCATACCGTTTAAATCCATGTTTTGATGTAAGAAGAAGCATCTGTTGGTAAAGGTTTATGGCTTTCTCTTCATCATATTTCGCTATTTTATTATCATAAAATGAAGTTCCTTCCTCCAATGTTAATTCATATATGGAAAGGTGGTTTATTCCTAAAGAAAAACTGTTTTTAAGAGTCTCTGAAAATGAGGTAGGGGTTTGACGGGGAATTCCGTACATTAAATCAACTGATACACAAGTGAAATCACACTGAAGTGCCTGTTCAACTGCAATGAAAGCTTCCTGAGAATTGTGTCTTCTTCCAAGTATTGTCAGTTCATCATTATCAAAGCTTTGTATGCCAAGAGAAATTTTGGTAACACCTGATTTTTTAAGTCGTTGAAAGTCTTCTATAGAATAGTCGGCAGGATTTACTTCAATTGTTACCTCAATAATTTCTATATTTCTTTGTATTAAATATGTTTGTAAAAATTCAATGAGGCAAGAAAGCTCATTTGAAGGAATATTCGAAGGAGTTCCACCTCCTATATAAAAAGTTGCAGAGGTGTAACTCTTATTTAGTTCATGAATTTCAGTGATGAAATCAGATTTTACCTGTTCTATGTAGTTTGTAAAAAAAAATGTTCCCTCAGTAATTGAATAAAATGAACAATAGTTGCATTTACTTATACAGTAAGGGACATGTATATATATTCCTAAGGTATTATTGCTCATTTCTATTTTCTTGTTTATCCACCTCAATGACTAAGAATAGCTCTATCACAGTAGAAAGATAGTATAATTATCAACTTAATATCAATTTAAATTATAAAGAAATGCAGATTTTAACGATACTTTTTGTTTTTACAACTTTCTTCATTCCTGAAATTGCCTTTGCTGAAGGTAGTGGCTCAACAAATCTGGGACTAACTGGTTCAGCTTTGGGGATATTAGGAATATTTGTCTTTGTTTTTGCCTATATCTTGGTAATGATTGAAGAATTTATTGATTTACGTAAGTCCAAACCCGTAATTCTTGCTGCAGGTATTATATGGGTTCTCATAGCCATCTTATGTGCCCAAAATGGTATTTCTGAACAAAAACTTCATCATGCACTTGACCATAATCTTAATGAGTATGCTGCATTATTTTTCTTCTTACTCGTTGCAATGACTTACATTAATACCATGACGGAAAGAAACGTATTTGAGTTTCTTAGGTCATGGCTAGTTTTCAAGCAGTTCAGTTACCGAAAACTCTTTTGGATAACGGGAATTATTGCATTTTTTCTTTCCCCCATTGCAGATAATCTTACAACGGCTTTATTAATGGGTGCTGTTGTAATGGCTGTGGGAGCAAATAGCCCAAAGTTTGTATCACTCAGCTTTATTAATATTGTTATTGCTGCTAATGCAGGAGGAGCTTTTAGTCCTTTTGGTGATATCACAACATTAATGGTGTGGCAGGCGGGGAAGGCAGACTTCTTTACCTTTTTTGAACTCTTTCTTCCTTCAGTTGTGAATTTTCTTGTTCCGGCGGCGATTATGCACTTCTATGTTCCTGATAAGACTCCCGAGGCATCAAGTGAAGGAATTGTCGAAATGAAATCAGGTGCGATTACCATATGTGTTTTATTTCTTGTGACAATCGTAACAGCAGTTTCTTTTAAACAGTTTCTCCATCTACCGCCATTTATGGGCATGATGACTGGTTTTTCTTATCTTCTGATTTTTAGTTTTATCCTTAGAATGAAAGAGAAAAAACAGGATGCCATGAGGATCTTTGATATTTTCCAAAAGGTAGAACGGGTTGAGTGGGATACGTTATTCTTTTTCTTTGGTGTTATTTTCTCTGTAGGAGGTTTAGGGTTTATTGGGTATCTTGATCTAACATCTCATTATATGTACGGAGAGTTAGGAGCAAGTACAGCGAACATTCTTGCAGGTTTTTTCTCCGCTATTGTTGATAATATTCCCGTAATGTTTGCAATTCTTAGTATGAACCCCGATATGGATTCATTTCAATGGATGCTCATAACCCTTACCGCAGGTGTAGGTGGTTCGCTTCTTTCAGTCGGCTCAGCAGCAGGTGTTGCTCTTATGGGACAATCAAGAGGTATGTACACCTTTATGAGTCATTTGAAATGGACGCCAGTCGTTTTACTTGGATATGTAGCAAGCATTTGTACTCATTTCTTGATAAGTGGTTAACTTTATCCGGAAATTTCTTTGATAAAAGGACTATTTGCCAGATACAACTTCATTAATGTAAAAACCTGCCATGCTTGAACAAATAAAAAAGCTCCTCGAAAGATTGTTTGACGGGGTTAAACGTTTTATACATGATTCTCGTTCCCAAGAAAAAATTTCATTTTTGAAGAATATTAGTTTTAGAGAGTTCATCAAGAATGTAAACCCTGTTAATAAGTGGTTATTTGGTGTGCTTGTTTGTACCATTGTTATTTCAATAATTCTCATAAAACTCCCTAGCGGGCAAAATGAGGTTGAAAAAAATGACAAAGATTGGGAAAAATATCTAAAGGAAAGCGA
>JADGAW010000359.1 GCA_015231815.1 Nitrospinota bacterium | reverse complement strand
TTACATGAGGAGCACTCAAGGAATTCCCAGCAATGCTGTTGTTTTCTACTGTATATAAACTTCCTGTTACCTGAAGAAGTGGATATCCCGGACCAGAAAAGGCAACGATATCGGGTTTTATCAAACCTTTTGGCATTGAATAATCCTCAAAAAAAGGTACACTTCCCCATTCAACAGGACCCGTACTGGAAAAGGAAGCGAGCTTAAATTGTTTGTTTACTCCCCCAACGGCAATAACCGATGGAATATCTTCCGGAGTTCTTAATTGTACCGGAATTTTCTCGGGGTGTTTTGAATTTGTTCCAAAATTTCCTGCTCCTGAAACCTGTACAAGTCCAGCGATAAGAGCATGTTCGCTCATTGTTCTCATAAACCCTCGTTCCTGATTTAATTTTGGCAAACTAAAACTCATGTTGACGATGTCGGCACCTTTCTCTAAAGCATATTGAAAGGATAAAGCTGTGTGTACCAGACTCCCCCAGGGGATTAAATACATTAATTGAGATTCAGGGGCAATTCCGGTAAGAATTCCTCCGGAACCATCTCCTGCAATAATTCCCGATGTATGAGTTCCATGTTTTTGTTTTCCCTGTGCAATGACCTTTGCTGTTCCACCTTTAAAGTTGTATCCGTAGTAATCATCAATGAGTCCATTTTTGTCGTCATCAATTTTATTGTTTGGAATTTCTCCGGGATTTCTCCAGGTGTTTTGCTGAAGGTCTGAGTGGAGATAATTTACCCCAGTATCAAGCATTGCTATCGTTACGCCTTTACCAAGAATGTTCAGTTCGCTCCAAACCTTATGAGCTTTTACGGCTTTAATATTCCAAGGGATGGTTTTCCCTTCGGTAGAGAATTCTTTTACTTCTTGTCGCTTCAGGATATACGATACTCCTTCGTTGCTCTTTTTACTTTGGGGTTTATGTCGGTCTCCATAAATATATTTAACTGATTTGTTGGTTGCGATTTTATCTATTTCCTCCGCAGTAAGGTTTGCGGCAATGGCGTTTACTATCCAAAGTTGGGCAGTAATTGTTCTGATGTTCATCTCACTTATTATCTTTTTTTGTTCCCTCTGAGCAATTTTCTTTAGGTTCTCAACAATGTTTTTTCTTAACTCCGACCTTTTTTTGTGCCTGTTGTATTTCTTAAAGAAAGCTAGAGCATTGCTGCTGCCAAGAAGTTGGGTTTTACCAAGAATTATTACTGGAATGCGTTTCTTGAGGGTTAATTGTTTCTGAACTCTGGGAGAAATTTTGTTGGCGATTTCAAGAGCAAAAGAAACTTTCCCCAGACTTAAAATGAAGGTTATGGTGATAATTACAGCATATGTTTTTTTCATTCAGCTATTTTAATTCCATTGAGTTTGTTCAAGAGGTTTTAATTTCCTGCAGTAACTTCTGATAAAAATGAACAACCTCTGAGTTGTTTCTTTTTAAAGCTCCCTGTATGAGATAGTTGGATTTTTGGTTGATTTTATCGAGAACTATTTCCTTTGTATCAGAAGGCAGTTTTTCATTTTTTAAGAGATTTAATAAAGATTGAACTCTAAACCTATCGAGTCCCCATTCGCTTTTGGATAACTGTCCTTTATGACCTCCCTGTTTAATTACTAAGGGTTGCTTGATGAGTCCGAATTGATATTTGAGGGAAATACGAAGCCACATATCGTAGTCTTCGCAAACCTTAAGGCTTTCATTGAAGTAACCAATATCATCAAAAATGCTTTTATGAATGAGAAGAGAAGAAGGAGAGACCCGGCAAAAATCAAGACAATCTAGAAAGATATTTCCTTCAGGTTTGTAATGTATTTTTTTCTGGTTGAGGTGGTTTCCCTTCATTAACCATTTTTCATCTGTGTGAATTATTTTGTCCCCCCCGTTTATTGTTTTTTGTATCTGAAGCTCGAGCTTTTGTTTTTTCCAAAGATCGTCTGAATCCAGAAGTGCAATCCACTCACATTGAGCATGTTTAATTCCTTTGTTTCTTGCAGCAGAAACTCCCTGATTTTTTTGCCAGAGATATTGAATTAAACCCGATCTCAACTGTTGGGGAAACCAGTTTTCCATCCAGTGGTAGAGGTCAAATTGAGAACCGTCATCAATGACAATGATTTCCCGTGGGGGGCAGGTTTGCTGTAAAACACTTTTAATTGCTTCAATTAAAAAGTTAAGTCTGTTGTAAACAGGAATAATTACTGATATACCGTTGTTTTGTTTAACCATAAATAGGCGGTTTTCCTATTGAAGTGTTTTAATAAATTTTAGTGCTTGTATGTTGTCTGGTTTTAGCAATATGACTTTTTTATATTCAGACAAAGCATTCTTTTTGTCACCAATGCTATGGAAAAAACTGCCGAGAAGTAAATGAGCATGAACCGACTTTGGATTTTTCTTCAAAACAGATTT
>JADGAW010000358.1 GCA_015231815.1 Nitrospinota bacterium | reverse complement strand
CTCAGCTTACAGAAAAATAGGATATAAACCTTTTTTAATTCTTTTGATTGCTTCAGGTATAGCTATTTCTCCATATTTAATATATGTTGTAATGTATATTGAAGAATTTTCAAGACAAATCTCTCTCATGTATTATGAACACTATAACCCCATTCCTTTGTGGGCTCGTATGTTTAATGAAATACCTGTCAGATATTTCGGACTATCGAATATTAACAATATTTTTGATATTGGCTTAAGTGGATATTTGATAAAGGTATGGTACAAACTAACACATATTGATTTAAGAATTTATGCTTGTGAGGTTATCAGCTCAGTGGTAATCTTAACTTCTCTTGCCTCTTTAGGCATAAAAAAGGCAAAAAGTAAATTTGAAAAGGAGTTGTTTTATATAATTGTTATTTACATGCTTCTTCTCTCCATTCACCCCAATAAGTTTATACCCTATCTCTACGTTATCATGCCCTATTTTGCAATATGCATTGCATTGTATGGAAATAAAGCATTATTTAATACCGCACAAAATGATATGCAGGTAAGAATAAAGAAAAACTTCGCAGGCTTACTTGTTACCATGTTTATCGTATCTGGGATAGCATTTTCCTTTAAGTCAGTATCCTCAAATAAAATCACAAATTACGATAAATTTATTAAGAAAGTTGTTCAGTATATTCCTGAAAACACAACAGTCGTAGGCCCTAAATATTACTGGCCAGGTATGTATAAAAAGTATCATTTTATTTCTTCTGAGCAGTTCATTTATGAAGTTGAAAAGGTTATGACAGATACTCATAAAAAAGACACCCTCTTTCAATCATTATCATTAGAGGAAAGAAAACGAATTGTTAAAAAGGCCTTCAAAAATATCGGAGCAGAGTATGTACTCTATACTTGGCATTCCTGGTCAAAGATATCAGCATTCCCCCGGTACGTAGAAGGCTCTGATGATGTCATCAGAAAATATGTTTTTTATCACTCGGATAAACTTGTAGATTTCTTAAAAATTAAGTATTACCCTAATCGTAAAGAAGCTAACAAATATGAAGATGAAGTGTATTTATCTCCGAGAGGATTTGATAATGTTGGAGCAGAATATCAACATAGTTTGAAGATTTATAAGTTAAAAGACTTATAACAAAAACCTAGCAAACTGACTTCAGGTTTTTTTGCGAGCTTAGATTGTTAAAACAGTTACGGAAGGAGTGTTGGATTTAGGGTCGCTATGAAAACCCCTGACAAGTAAGACATGCTCTCCGTTTTTGGCAATCTTCAATTCCTCAACAACTTTTCTGGCAAGGAGATTGGGTTTTATTTTCCCTGTTTCCTCCTCTAAAACGGGAATGACACTCCAAAGCAAAGCCATCTTACGACAAACTGCTTTACTTCCGGTAATTGCAACAACAGGTGCTGCTGGTCGTGAAGAACTCATTGTCGCAGCAGACATTCCACTCTCAGAAATAACAACAATTGCCTGGGCTATTAAACTTTTTGACAGATGTGCCGTGGCATTACTCACAGCATCCCAGACCGATGTGGGCAGACTATGTTTTTCCTTATTGACAACGTTGCCATATTGTCCTCTACTCCAAAGATGTGATTCTGTTTCTCTGATTATTCTATCCATCATTTTCACTGCTTTCACCGGATGAGCTCCACTGGCTGTTTCGGCAGACAACATAACAGCATCCGTTCCCAAAGTAACTGCATGGGAAATATCAGTAACCTCTGCCCGGGTGGGACGGGCATGCTCAATCATTGATTCAAGCATTTGAGTTGCGACAATTACAGGCTTGTAATTTGAGTAGGTTCGTTCTATAAGTTCCCTTTGAACAACGGGAACCTGTTCTGGTTGAAGCTCTACCCCAAGATCTCCCCGTGCAACCATTATTGCATCGGTTGCATCAATAATTCCTGTTGTTTGTTCAAGTGCCTCAGGTTTTTCAATCTTTGCAATAACAGACACATTTTTTCCTGTTTTTACAATTAAATTTTTCAGTTCCTGTATATCTGAAGGTCTTCTCACAAAGGAAAGTGCGAGAAAATCCACTCCTAATTCAATGGCAAGATGAGCATCTTTACGGTCTTTTGCCGTAAGAGATGGAGCAGAAACATTAACTCCAGGAAGATTAATTCCTTTATGGTCTTTGAGAATACCTCCATGAACTACCGTACAGTAGATTTCTGTACCACGGATGGATTTAACCCTCAGTTCCAAAATTCCATCATTAAGCAAGATCCTGTCTTTTGGTTTCAGGTCTTCAGCCAATGCCTTATATTGTGATGGAATGAGTCCCTCATCCCCTAAAACATCACGTGTTGTAACCACAACCTCATGTCTTGCTACAAGACTAATTTGACCTCCCTTAAATTTTCCTGTTCTGATTTTTGGACCACAAAGGTCAGCAAGAA
>JADGAW010000357.1 GCA_015231815.1 Nitrospinota bacterium | reverse complement strand
TCACCACCAAGGAATTTTTTATAGTCCTCTATAATTTTTTCCTTAATAAAGTTTGAGTTATTACTGTGATTACCCATAATTATATTCTTTATTTTCTCAGTTCCATAGAATTCACCGCTTTCATTTGCCTGCTCAAAGAGTCCATCACTAAATAACATAAGAATATCGCCTGAAAGAAATTTCTTCTTTAGGATATTTATTGGCTCTCCTTCCTCATAAGCATCAATTCCAACAACAATATTGCTGGCACCTTTCCAGTCACTTTCCTCTTCAATTTGACCTTTTTCTTTAGAATAAAAAAGAGGACTATGGCAACCAAAGCTTATAAAGTGAAAAAAATCACTCTCTTTATCAAAGATGACATTATTAAAAACAGCCATATTTTTTGACACGTTCATGTAATTCCCTTGAGAAAGGTTATTAAAAAAATAGTCATAAACCGTTATGGCAAAACGTTTTAGGTAAATATCAACCTTATCATCCAAGATAAGTTTTTTATTTATCTCACCGTTGCTTATCATATCAATGAGTGTATGTGAAATAAGACCAATCATCCCTGGATAAATTCCATGATTACAAATATCAAAGCTGGTAATTTGCAGTTTTTTCCCTTCAATGAGTTTAAACTTAATTCCATCCCCATTGAGGCTTACAAAAGAATTGTTTCTGATAAAGGGGTGTCTAATGTAACAGTCGATATCAAGCTTGAAGTCATCTTTAACCGTATCAGATGAAATAATTGCACTACCCATCATCATGTCTTGAAGAGATCTGACATTGTCAACACCGTCAACCAATTCAGATGTTAATGTCTTTACGTCCCTGCTTTTTCGAAATTTTTCATAAAAGATTCCGATTATTTTTGCCAGCTTAACAATGGTTTCGTAATGGTCATAGTTAAAAATATTGTATTCAGAGGAATAGCCAAAAAAAAGTCCAAAAGGTTTGGTTTCACCAGGTTTACAAATTGAGGTAAATATACTTGAACGCAAACCTGCGTCATAGAATCGTTTAATGACTTCATGCTCTGGTTCTTTTTCAAGAAAACGGGCAAAATCTTGAATGATTCCAACCTCACCATTGTCAACTACTTTTCTAATACCTTCCGTAATTTCTCTTCTTGAACCAAACTCAGGCATTTTTTCAATATATGTTGCTTCATTTACGAGAAACCTCTTTCCATTTTCCTCTTGTATTGTTGAGATGGAAAGCCCGTTACTTACAGGAATAAAATATTCAAGGCTTAACTCTTTCTTTCCACTATTTTCTTGAATTTCGATCCTTGTGGCAAGAATCTGTTGCAATATTTTTTCTATTTCATTCTCTTCATATACTTCCAGAAAAGCCTCATCATCAGCAATTTGGTGTAACCTTTCTGCCAGAAACTCAAAGAAGAGAGACTTTCTCTTTGAGTAAAGCAGATTTTTGTAATGAACAATGTCACTTTCTCTAAGGTTTATTCTTGACAATAAATTTCCATCAAAAGCTGTTGAGAGATATTTAGTACTTTCGTTGGGATAAAACCAGACCTTGCTTTTTTTTACATCAAGTTTCTGAATTTGACCATAAAGGTCTTCCCCTTTATAGGTAAGCTCGCAATTAATAATAATATGTTGTATGAAACGGGCATTTTCTGAATAGGTATGAAAAAAATTATCATAATCTTTTTCATCAATTACCGAAAAGTTTTCTTTTTTATAGCCTTTTGCAACCCCTGCCTCAATAATTGCTTCAATGCGTTCCTTTTTATTGTCAAAAATAACAAATTTGCAGGTGCTTTGGGTAAATTCTCTAAACTCCCGAGAGTTATTTCTAAGAGCGGTTAAAGGTATCGTTTCCATCAATTTATGGTATTGGTGTTTAAAATTTATTGCTTATAAAGGATTTGAACCCACATCCCCATGACTTTCAATCAATGCGCATCATTAATGTACTCTTCATATAAGAGCCATAATTAAGATGTAAAATAGATTTTTCAATATTTTCATTTAAATGATTATATATTAAGAGTAATAATGATGGTGTTAAATAAACGTTACGATATCGTATTTTTTCTTAGCTATAATCGAAAAACTCAAGACAAAAATGGAAGAAACCTTAAGAGTAAATGGGTTTAAAAACATTCCCACTTCATTAAAAAACCTCCAAATTATTGAGGAAATTATTGGTGAGCTTTATCCCCGTTTTTTTGAGTTGATACTGCTTTATTCTAAACATTCATTTGACCCTGATGAAGGGGTAAATAATTTTGAGCGTTATATTTCTTCTCTGACGGAGATTGAAAGCTCCACCATCTCTATTATCAGTAGGATTACTCAGGAAAAAATATATTTTTACAACCTCTTTCTCACTTTTTCTGGCTCACGATATTTATCTGACCTTGTTGTTAAGCAACCAGATATTGTTGAGTGGCTTTTTC
>JADGAW010000356.1 GCA_015231815.1 Nitrospinota bacterium | reverse complement strand
TTTTATTGCTCGGATGGTTTTGTCTAAACTACTTTCAACTAGTAAAAAATGTTTTTCTCCCGCCAATTCCTGATGTAGTCCAATCATTAATCGTTCTTTTTCGTGACGAGGGGTATAGTTCTGATCTTTTTATCAGTACATACCGAGTCATGGGGGCATTTTTGCTATCAGCGGCATTAGCTATCCCAATAGGTCTCTACACTGGTTTCTCCGAAAGAATGGCGAAAATCACCGAGCCGTTTGTTGGTTTTGCCCGCTATCTTCCTGTTCCTGCTTTTGTTCCCCTCTGTATTTTGTGGTTTGGACTGGACGATATGGGGAAAATAGCCATTATTTTTCTGGGAACATTCTTTCAATTAATACTTATGATTGTCGATGTTGCTCGTGAAGTTCCAAAAACCTATTTTGAGGCGGCTCTTACCCTTGGCATAAAAAAAACCGGACTCTTTTTCAGGGTTTTATTGCCCGCCTCAATGCCCGGAATAATAAATTCCTGCAGAATTGCGGTCGGGTGGGCGTGGACCTATCTTGTCGTGGCTGAAATAGCCGGGGCCACCAGCGGACTTGGTTACCGTATCATGGAGGCGCAACGCTTTATTCAAACCCCCAAGATATTTGCCGGAATTATTGTCATTGGCATATTGGGGGTTGCAACCGACTTTCTTTTCAAAGCACTTTACCGCTATTTATTCCCCTGGAACGAATCAAATAAATAAACATATTAAGGAGATTTTATGTCGAACCTGAAGGCAGAATGCATTATGTGCGGACATAGAGACAAGACTGGCTTTCTCAATACTGATATAGTTCAAAAATACCGATGCGCCTCATGCGGTCGTGTTGAGTGCGTGAATTGTCTGAAAAAGCAGGGTAAAACACGGTCGGGATTTTTTAGAAAAATTGCGAAAGTATCAACGGTCGGAGTAGCAACCTGGTTTTGGGATCCCACCGATGCCAAATGTCCTTACTGTAGCTCCAAGATGATCCAGATTTAACGATATGAGCAGAACGATCCATCATACTCCCAATTACATCAATGGAGACGGCAACTTTAATTTAAGCTACCACCTGGAGATGGTCAGTGATTATGAAAGAACCAAAAAAGCAAAGGATGCGATTGACTTTCATATTAAACCTGACTCCATCTTTTGCGAACTTGGTTGCGGAACGGGAATATTTTCCATATATGCGGCAAAAAGGTGCAAGAAGGTTTACGCCGTTGAAAAGGACAAAACCATCTTGGAAATTGCCAGAAAAAATGCCAAGAATAATAATCTTGCAGAAAAAATAGAATTCATCCACGCCGATGCAATAGACATAAAGCTTAAAGAGAAGGTCGATATTATTTTTTGCGAAATGCTATCCATATGGCTTATCAACGAACCGCAGGTAATGGTGATGAACAACGCTATAAAACACAACCTGAAAAGCGGGGGAAAAGTAATTCCCGAAAAAGTGATTAATCTGGCAGAACTTGGCAATATTAACTACCAATTTGACGGGGTGGAAATAAAGACATCTTTTGCCGAATTTACTGGGATCAGGTCGCCTAATATTGCGACAGAATCAAGGTTTGTGAATAGTATTGATTTTTACCGTGAAAACCCGAAAAAAATAAAAACTTCTGTCATGTTTACCTCGGTTATTCAAGAAAAGCTGAATTGTGTGCGTCTTTTCTCAATTGTTCAGTTTGCACCGAAAATTAATTTCCATAGCACAGATACTCTCATGCCGATAACAACCGTCCCTCTAAAAGAGAGTTTGGAGGTTGAAGTCAATGAAAATATTAACTTAAATATTGAATTCAAACACCTCACAAACGTGGATGAGGCATATTTTCATGTAAATAAGATTATAGGTTAGTGTAATTAAATGCAATTTCTATCTAAAGTAAAAATTGTTGTCAAATGTTGTTTTATGTGATGTCAGGGCTTAAAAGTTTCATTTTTTCAATAGTTTTTATTATTTTTTGTTTTGTAGAACTCTCAATATTAGTTTTTTTTATTTCATCTAGAACATAGAGATAAAAATAAGTGTCAATTTTTCCTTCAATGGCTTTATCTAAAATTTCACCAAAGAGTTTTGCGTCAATACCATCTTGTCGTATTTGCTCTGAAAGTCTATAAATTACATCTTTTTTTCTTTCTTCTGGGTCAATTAATGGATTTAATTGCTCTACAATATCTTCAACATTCTTTTGAGAGATCTTGACAGCACTATCGTTTAAACCACTATCATCAAATTTCATAAAAACGTAGCCAAATCTTTTTTCATTTTTAGGGTCATAGATAGCGATTTCATCAAACATGAGGTAACTATCTTGTGGGAGAAAACGAAATAATACTTGCCCCTTGTATTTACAATATATTCTTTCATAATTCTTTACATTTATTCTTATCTTCTCAGAATCTGGGACAAAA
>JADGAW010000355.1 GCA_015231815.1 Nitrospinota bacterium | reverse complement strand
AGTGTAAACGATGCCTTGGGGGTTCGAATCAGCTCAGCACCTTTCTCAACGCCCTTTCTTCAATTTTTGTCTGGAAAATATTAAAATCGTATTTTTACAAAGAAATAAAATGCTTTGAAGAGAAGAATTAATTCGTGAATTTTTTCAGACATAAAAATAATGGATGTGTTTCACAAATTTCGAATATCAAAAGATTTCCAAAATATTTTAATGTTTCCTGTTGTGTTCGTAAACAAGGAGCTGTTTTCAGTTGACCCCATTGAAATGATTAATTGAGTTTGAACTTTTGGAGGCGGTAGAGAAGAGTATTACGGGTTATGCCAAGAAGCTTTGCTGCTTTTGTTTGGTTGCCGTTACTTAATTGAAGTGCCTGTTCTATAAATGACCTTTCTACCTCTTCCAAATTAATGCCATCGGAGGGTAGTTGAAAACTCCCCTCTTCCATATTAAGCATTGACTGATTTTTTAATTCAGCAGGTATATCGATTGGCAAAAGTTCATCTTTATTACAGAGAATGACCATTCTTTCTATGGTATTTTTTAGCTGTCGGATATTACCAGGCCAGTTATAGAGTGAGAGTTTTTTAATCACTTCTTTGCTGAGCTTTACTTTCCTGCTGTATTGAAGACAGTACCGCTCAAAAAAATGATTTATAAGGATGGGCAGATCCTCTCGTCGCTCAACAAGTGATGGCATCTCCACAGGCACAACTGAAAGGCGATAATAAAGGTCTGACCTAAACCTGCCCTCCTTAATCTCTTCTGCTAAATTGCGGTTTGTTGCAGCAATAATCCTCACATCAATTTTTATGGAATCAATGCCCCCAAGTCGCTCGATTTTCTTTTCCTGCAATACCCTGAGAAGTTTTACCTGCATAGTTTGGGGAAGTTCCCCTATTTCGTCAAGAAAAAGACTTCCACCCTCTGCGTACTCGATTTTCCCCTTTTTATCTTTATCTGCTCCTGTAAAAGCACCTTTTTTATACCCGAAAAGCTCAGTTTCCAACAGGTTTTCCGGTATTGCACCACAGTTTATTGCAATAAAAGGTTTACTTGCCCTACCGGAAAAATTGTGTACAGAATGAGCAAGGAGCTCTTTACCGGTTCCCGTCTCACCTGTAATTAAAACCGGAGCATCAGTTGTTGCCACCTGTTTTGCTTCGTTAAGAATTTTCTTCATTTTTTCTGAAACAGTGGTGAACTTTTTGAAATTATCTTTTTCTTTTAGTTCCTTCTTCAGAAAGATGTTTTCTTTATATACTTTACTGATTTCTCCGGCTCTTTTTACCGCCATAAGAAGAGACTTTTCCGAAACAGGCTTTGTCAGAAAATCAAACGCACCCGTTTTCATAACGTCAACCGCCAAATCAACCGTGCTATAAGCTGTCATGAAAATAACCACAATATGGGGAGAAATTTCCTTAATTTCTGCGAGAATTTCACTGCCCGACTTGCCGGGAAGTCGGTTATCAATAAGGGCAATAGAAATATTTTTTCTCTTTTCCAGAGTTTCCTTAATCTTCATTCCGTCTGGTAAAGAAACAACCTTGTATCCTGCTTCCTCAAGTTGATGCGAAACGACAAGCCTGATGCTCTCATCATCATCAATTAATAATATTTCTGTATTCATTTTTGTAATGGTAAGGTTATTTCAACAGTTGTTCCTTTATTCGGTTTACTGTGAAGAGATATCGTTCCTCCATGCTCCTCAATAATCCTCTTGGAGATGGAGAGTCCCAGCCCGGTTCCGTTATCGGATTGACTAAAGAAGGGTTTAAATACCTCTTGGGATGTTTTTTCGTCCATGCCCTTTCCGTTATCTTCAAGCAGTATTTTTACTAAACCCTCATTTTTTTCAAAAGTAACGGTAATTGTAGGAGATATCCTATTAATCATCGCTTCTGAGGCGTTGTTAAGAATATTGTGTATTACTTGTTCAAGAGAATCTTTGTTGCCATCAATGAAAATTGCGTTTTCATTTCCCTGAAAGGAGAATTGGATTTCAGACCTCTTTTCAGTTTTAGAAGTCATTTCTATGCGGTTTTTAATGATTTCCACAATGTCAAGACGTTCATTTTCATGCTTTTTTGGAGAAGCATAGAGAAGAAAGTCGCTGGTTAGTCTTTTTAAACGCTCTATTTCTTTTTTTAAGGTGTTGATGCAAAAGAAAGCTTTATCTTTTTTGTCAATTTTTTTCTCTATTATTTCAACAGCTCCCAACATTCCGTAGAGAGGATTTCTTACTTCGTGGGCAACCACCGCAGAAAACTCTCCAATTCCGGCGAGACGTTCATGTTCCTTAATGATTTCCACTGATTCCTCAAGCTCCTTACTTGCCTGATCCCTTTCCTGAGCAATTTTTTCTAGCTGTTTGTTTTTTTTGTGAATTATGTCACTGAGAAATCCGGTTGTAAACCCAAT
>JADGAW010000354.1 GCA_015231815.1 Nitrospinota bacterium | reverse complement strand
CTCTGCCTCGAAGCAGGAAAAAAGGCAAAGAAATCAACCGCTTATGGTTCTGCTCTCAACTCAATATCCCTTGGTCTAACTCTTTTGAAAGATGATGGTTGGAAAGATGACTTCAGACTCTCTCTGGACTTATGTGACGAGGGAGTTGAAGCAGCTTATTTGAACCATGACCATGAAAAAATGGATATCCTCTTAAGTGAAATTAAGAAACATGTGTTTAAACCTCTTGACCTTGTAAGAAGCGCTAAGGTAAGAATATATTCTCTGACAGCTCAGAATAGACAGTTGGAGGCAGTCAACCTTGGACTTCAAATGCTGAGAAAACTGGGGGTGAACATTCCTGAAAATCCTGGCAAACCTCAGATTCTTTTGATTTATTTGAAAATAAGAGCCATGCTTATTGGGAAGGATTTTAACTATCTCATGGAAAGACCGGAAATAACAGACCCCAAAGTTCTGGCGGCACTTTCAATGATTTTTACCATTGGGACTCCTGCTTACATTTCCAACCCGAAAATTTCAGCACTGCTTACCCTCAAGATGGTAGAGATAACCCTGAAACATGGAAACTCTCCCTACGCCATGTATTCCTATGAAATACTTGGTCATTTTTTGTGTGCTATTTTCGGTGATGTTCCCAAAGGGTATGGTTTCAGCAAATTTTCCCTCGAATTGGCGGAGAAATACTACAGCAAGGAATTGTTTCTTTTGGGAAAAACACAGATGGCCTTCAATGTGACTGTACGACACCGTAAGGAGCATATCAGTTCAACACTGGAATCACTCAAAGAGGTTTATAGACTTAATCTGGAAACAGGCGACTACGAATCAGCTTACATTTCAATTGCCGCTGGTATCCTTTTTCAATTTTATACTGGAGCAAGATTAGAACAACTCTTACAAGATTCACTGAATGCCCTTAAGGTTCTTCACGAAATAAAACAAATGAGGGGTACAGTAAATATTTCGCTGGCATTTCACATGTTTTGTCGTCTCAGCGGACATTCATTAGATATTGAGCATGAGGGATACCTCAATCGTCCCGATGAGGAGCTTATTGAACTCCTCAAAAAAGGAAATGATAGAGCAGGTTTATGTGGGAGGCTTGTTGCCAATGGAATGTTGGAATACATTTTTAATCGATATCAAAAGACATATGATATTTTTCTTGAAGTTGAAAAGATGAAAGAAAATATTCTTGGGATGATTCATTATGGTAGATACCTCTTTCATGCAGCTCTTGCCCATATCTCAGTAGCCTCTTCTAAACCAGCAAAAAGAAAATACCTGAAAAAAGCCCGTTCACTACTCAAGGAATTAAAAGGCTATGCCGATTATGCCCCGGAAAACTACCTCCACTGTTATCATCTCGTAGAGGCGGAACTTTACAAAGCTAAGGGTGAAGATAGAAGAGCTGAGGAACTTTATGACCTTGCCATAACTCTGGCAAGAAAAAACGGTTATCTGAACGATGAATCCATTGCAAATGAAAGAGCCGCACTTCACTATCTGGAAAGGGGTAGGGAAAATATTGGAAAAACATATCTGTTAGAAGCTCATTACTGTTATCAAAGATGGGGTGCCACCGCAAAGGTTGAACTGTTAGAACATGATTACCCCGATATTCTGAAAGCACAAATTACTCAGGATGGATCCCTTTCTTTTGAGAACAGTCTGTCCAACAGTTTATCTGCATCAATGGTCAGTAGTTCCGGTAGTGGCAGTCTGGATTTTTTCTCTATCATCAAGGCATCTCGGAGTCTTACTCAGGAAATGGACGTTGAAAAACTCATGGTCAAACTCATCAACCTTCTTATTGAGAATGCTGGTGCCCAAAGGGGTCTGCTGATACGAGAAAAGAATGGACAGCTTCTCCTTGAGGTGGAAAGCTCTGTGGAAAATGAAGAGATTCGACTTCTCCATTCAACCCCACTGGAAAATCAGGAAAACCTTCTTCCCCTTTCGATTGTAAACTATGCATTCCGTACCGCCAAAGAGGTCATTCTTAATAGTTCAACTGATAAAAACAGGTTCATCAGTGACCCATACTTCAAAAAGGTTCAGCCGGAATCCATTCTCTGTATGCCTATTGTTCATCAATCCAGGACAGTGGGAATACTCTATCTGGAAAATAAGCTTTCTACAGGAGCCTTTACCCCCAGAATGTTGGAGACCCTTCAAATTCTCGCATCTCAGGCGGCAATATCACTGGAAAACGCCTTTTTATACTCAAATCTGGAGCAACTTGTTGAACAAAGAACAGAAGAACTGAAAGCCGCCCTTAGCTCGTTGGAACTTAGTCAGAAAAAATTAGTTGAATCAGAAAAAATGGCCTCACTTGGCTCCCTTGTAGCAGGGGTAGCCCACGAGATAAACACACCCATCGGTATCGGTGTAACATCTGCATCATATTTTAATGACG
>JADGAW010000353.1 GCA_015231815.1 Nitrospinota bacterium | reverse complement strand
ACCTTTTTTACGTAACGTTAAAACAGTTAACTATTTGACAATATCTTTAAGGGGAATTTTCCCCCGTTCACTTTCTTCGTTTAAGTCCTGTTCATCTGCTTTCTCAATAAAAGAACTTAAAATATCTCCTTTATCATTTTTACTCTTTTTTTGTTTGAAGGTATTGTCGTCAATTTCTTTCTCTATAAAGTCAGACATTGCCTCTCCGTGAACATAGGAGATTTTATTAATCTCAATGTTTTTATAATATTTTTTAATTATTTGCTGATACGTTTTTCCTTTTTCTGCCATACCACGAGCTCCCCATTGACAAAGCCCGACTCCGTGACCTGACCCGCGACCGTTAAAGAAAATGCTATCGGCTCTGCTCACAACATGAAACAGGGTGCTTTTTAGTTTTCCGTTGCCCACAATTTGCCTGAAATCTGTTCCGGGTATATCTACGTAAGAACGGTTTTGGTACATAACCCTCATCATTTTATTTCTTCCGGAAGGAGTATATCGTAATGTTTTAATACGCTTTAAGTTTCTTCCGGGATATCCCGCTTTCCTTAATAGGTTTTCCAGGTTTCTTTTACTTATTTTATATTCCCAGTAAAAGGCAGGAGATGCTCGATCAAAGTTGCAGGTAATTGAGGTCAAATAAGGATATTTTTCTCCCCAAACCATCTCCGGAAGTTCGGTTCTCCCTCCACTTGTTGAATGATAAAAGCTTTTAATTATTTTTCCGTTATGCAGAAGTATCATATCTTTTGTTGCCCGGACAGCCATTAATCCTGTATCGCTTTCCCCTTCAATTCCATAATAAACCTGATCAAGGGTTGAATCATAGAGGTCAAACCCTTTATCTTCAGAACGAGTTGCTTTGTAAATAGCATAGGTTCTGGCAATAATTGATTGAGCCTTTATTGCTTCCAACGGCCAATTTGCAGGCATTTCCTTCGTCACAACCCCTTTGAGGTAATCTTCAATATCAAGAACATTCAGGAAGTTATATCCTCCGTCAACAGGATTAATATACAACCTGCCCCGATACCCCTTTCCATTAATATAAAAACGATTTTCTGATGCATATAAGGTTACAGGAAGAAAGAAAGAATTCTTTCCTAAGAATATCTTTTTACCTCTCAATGATATCTTGAGGGTCGGAGAATCATCAATAAAGAAAATATCCTCATTACCATCTTTTATATAGGTTGCCGACTGAGCATGAAAAACATAGGGAGCTTTGACTCTGGTAAGCTTAATCTTTAAATCCATTGCATGAGAAGAAGAAACACTCAGCAGAAAAATAAAGATGAATAAGGAGAATTTTTGAAGGACTTTCATGAATAAATAAAGGTAATAAGGAGTCAGACGATTTCTGCCTTTCTACCTTTACGTAAATTAAGGGTTATATTTATGTAAGAATTCTTTGGCTAAATTTACTTCCCTTTTACTTCCGATAAATAAAGGGACCCTCTGATGTATTTCAGTTGGAACTATTTCAAGAATATCCTTTTCCCCATCTGATGAGAACCCGCCCGCCTCTTTCATGATTAAAGCCAAAGGCATTGCTTCATACAAAAGGCGTAATTTACCATTATCTTGTTTACCATCCTTTGTTGCTTTCGGATAAAGATATATACCGCTTTTAAGAAGGTTTCTATGGAAGTCTGCTACGAGAGAACCTATATATCTTCCGGTATAAGGTTTGTCATTCTCCGCATGGTTGCCCTGAAAGTAACAAACCAATTCTTCCTCCCCCTTATTCCAGAACTTTCTGTTTCCTTCATTTACTGAATAGGTTGTTCCCTCTTCTGCAATTTTTAAACGTGAGTGGGAAAGAAGATATTCACCAATTGTCGGGTCAAGGGTAAAACAAAAAACCCCATGCCCGGAAGTGTAGGTAAAAATAGTACTGGAACCATACAGGATATAACCTGCAGCAATTTGCTCAGAACCCTTTTGAAGAAAATCTTCTTTACTGACACGCTCTCCCAGTGGTGTTTTTCTTTTCATTAAGGAAAAAATAGTTCCAATGGAAACATTTACATCGATATTTGATGAGCCGTCTAAAGGATCTGTGGAAATAATATAATTGGCATTTCTTGAGTTCTCTTCATCAGCCTCAACGATTTCGTCACTCTCCTCTGAACTAATTGCCGCAACGAGTCCTGTTTCCAGAAGTCGGTTTACAAAAATATTGTGGGCAATGACGTCCAACTTTGCCTGTTCTTCTCCCTGAACATTCACCGAACCTTTTTTTCCAGTAATTTCTGCAGTTATACCAGCTCTTCTCACATAGCTGGATATAATTTTTCCGCAGGTAGCAAGTTCGTTAAAAACACGGGTAAAACGACCACTTGCCTGAGGGAAGTCCTTTTGTGTTTCAATAATATGCTGACTTAATGTTGTTCCAATTTTTTCAGCGACCATACCGTCTCCCATTAGTGTTTAAAAAATAAATATTTTAACATTCAATAA
>JADGAW010000352.1 GCA_015231815.1 Nitrospinota bacterium | reverse complement strand
TCTTCTCCCTTCCCAATTTCAAAGGTTGTCATAAGGCTTTGAGAAAAATCAAGAGGGTAGAAAAGTTCAACAAGGTTTTCAAGTGCCAGAGAATATTGGGTTGCATGCTGATACCCGAGTTCACTCATAGAACGAACACTGTGCTGATACCCCTCCAAAGCAGGAAAAAATGCAGGAATAATTAAAATAATCGTTCCAAAAATAACAAGAAACAAAATAAGAAAAAACGTACCATTAAAAATGGAGCTTTTAGATAAATGCGTTGATGAGGGATGTAAATCTTCCTTAAAGGGTGATGTTCTGGAAAGCATGGAGGAACATGCAGCGATATTGCTCCCCCAAAGTTCTGTTCTAAAAGGAAGATAGAAACAGATAATGAAAAAATTAAAGATACAAACCTGTGGTTCCCCTGCATAAAAAGAACATGCAAGGGTAACCGGAAGAAATATAATTGCCAGACCCTCTTTTGATAAAAAGGGGAGTTTGCTTTCTTTATTTATTTTTTCCTTTAAAGAAACCGAATCTGTTAATTCTTCTTCTCGATTGCCTTTACAGGACAAACTCTGCAAAAAGAGAGTGCTTCTTAAAACATACTCAATATTGAGAATAATGAATGGCAACCAAATATATGCCTGCAAATTATTTAATAGCCCCGCTGTTGAAATTGCATAACCGTTAAAGGTGTAAACAACGGTTCCGCAAAGAGCAACTAGATTAGAGAAGTTTAAAATTCTAGCCAAAAAAAAGAAAAAAACCGCTGCAAGAAAGTAATGGAGAAAAATATAGCTGTTCAGTGCTGATACAAAATCTTCCTGATAAAAAATTAATGAAAGAGGATAGAAAATTCCCGACTGTAAATCGTTATAAAAGGAAAAACCGTTAAAGATGGTTGGGTTCCAAAAGATGCTTGCTTCCGTATGAATTGCCTGATGAAGAAAATACTTCATGGGCGTTGAGAACAAAAGAGTGTCCCGCACGTACAAAACCTTATCGTTAAAGATAATTTCCCCCCAAAAGGTCAGAATCAGAACAAAAAGGATTAAAAGGTAAATAAAGGCTCTATTAAACATAAAAATAAGATTAATTTGTCCTTCATTTTAATAATAAAAGCGGTGAAAGTACGTTTAATGTATTGAATGTTGAAATGCTAAAAGGTAAAAACAATAAAAAACTATACCAAAGATGAAATGATAATAATGCTTACCAATGCTATTGTGATTCAGTAAAAAGTCATTGGAGGTAAAGTATAATATTATCTAACAATGAATATCCCCAAAGAAAAAGCCTTCACCCAATATTTGTTTAAGTGGAACAAAATTGAAAAATTGTACCTATAATTACTTTTTTTCAATGAGAAGAAGAAATGGCGGGTTGTTGGAAAGGTTGATAAATGAATAGGAAAGAACGGAAAAGGTGTTTTGTTCTAGGTTTTCCGCCCATTGAACAACAGCGTCACCCTCTTCTTGTCCTCCTGTATGTCCTGTGTAAACGACAACTGCAATAACACCCCCGGAAGAAATATACTCAGATGAAACCTCAAGTGCCTTTAATGTTGTTTCAGGTCTGGTAATAATTTCTTTATTACTTTTTGGAAGATAGCCAAGATTAAAGGTGATGGCTTTTATTTTCCCCTTTTGGTCGTCACCAACAATTTCAGTAATATTTTCATGCCCCGTTTGATAGAGCTTTACCTGCTCATGCAGGTTTTCTTTTTCCAGTAATTTCCGACTATTTTCTATCGCTTGTTCCTGAACATCAAAGCCATAAACAGTTCCTTTTTTGCCAACACATTTTGCCAGCATAAGAATATCGTTGCCATTTCCAAGAGTTGCGTCAATTGCTGAATCCCCTTCCCCAAGTATTTTTTGAATATGAGTGTGAGCAAAGGGAATTACGCCAAGAACCATCTATTCATTTATTTTCTCTTTTACCCGGTCGGATTCAGCGAGCTCCAGAGAATGAACATGCTTTTCAAGGTTTTGTAAATCTTCTTTCAGGCTGTGTATGACCTCAAGAACCCGTGCATTTTTTCCCACGGTGATATCTTCTAATTCTGCATCATCCCGAGCCTCCATCTTAGAATCTTCCATTTTGCTGATAATAATACCAATCAACAAATTGAAAAGCACAAAGGTGCCAATCATAATAAAAGAAACATAATAGATCCAGCCAATAACCGGAAACGCCTCTGGTTTTGTACAAAGAGCTTCATTTCCAGAGTATCCGTAATTATTACAACCGTACATTGCAATATACATAAGATCTGTCCAATCCTCAAGAGTTACGACTCTAAACAAACTTAAAAGAGAAAGATGAAGACTGTGAAAATGTATAGGGTCGTTTTCCCTAAAAAGAAAAGTTCCCATGACAGCATAAACATAAAAAAGAAGAGATACCAACAGGGTTACATAAATTAACGGGGGGATACTTTTAATCAAAGTAGAAACAAGAATTTTCAAGTCAGGGATAGCTT
>JADGAW010000351.1 GCA_015231815.1 Nitrospinota bacterium | reverse complement strand
CAGGATCTGAAAAAGGAAAAAAAGGAAAAATTTTAAAAGCGTTTCCTACCGAAGGAAAAGTTGTTGTGGATAAATTACATATGTTTAAGAAAAATGTAAAGCCCAGCAAACAAGACCCAAAGGGTGGAATTGTTGAAAAAGAACGAAAAGTCGATATTTCCAATGTAATGTTGTTATGTCCTAAATGTAACGCTAAAACAAGAGTTGCTTTTAAGCATCTTGAAGATGGTGATAAAGTTAGGGTTTGTAAAAAATGTAATGAGGTAATTGACTAATATGACTGCATTAAAAGAAAAGTTTAATAAAGAAATTAAACAACAGATTAAAGACGAGCTTAAATTAAAAAATATTTCTCAGGTTCCTAAGCTTGAGAAAATTGTTTTAAATGTTGGCTGTGGTGAAGCATCTAAAAATGCAAAGCTTCTTGACTCAATTAAAGAAGAACTTGCAATTATTACCGGACAGGCTCCGGTAATAACAAGGGCAAAAAAAGCTATCTCTAACTTTAAGTTGAGAGAGGGAAGTCCAATCGGGTGCATGGTTACCTTACGAAAACAAAAAATGTATGACTTTCTTGAAAGGTTTGTAAATATTGCTTTACCAAGAAGTAGAGACTTCAATGGAATACCAAAAAAATCTTTCGATGGAAAAGGAAACTATACATTAGGAATAAAGGAACAGTTAATTTTTCCTGAAATTCATTATGAAAATGTAGTTTTGGTTCATGGAATGAATATTTCCTTCATAACTACTGCAACGTCTGATGTTGAAGGAAGACTCTTGCTTGAAAAATTAGGATTACCATTTAGAAAATAAGGTTAAAGAATATGGCTAAGTTATCGATGATTGCTAAACAGCAAAGAAAGCAAAAGTTTAAAGTAAGGGAGTACACACGATGTAATTTATGTGGACGTCCAAGAGGTTACTTAAGAAAATTTGGAATGTGTCGTATTTGTTTCAGGAAACTATCCCTTGACGGACAAATTCCTGGAATAATTAAAGCAAGCTGGTAATTAATATTGAATTGCTTTCATGGTGAAAGTAAACCGGAGGTAAAAAAGAATGAATGTTACAGATCCTATTGCAGACCTTTTAACAAGAATTAGAAATGCTCTTGTTGTAAAACATAAAAGAGTTATTGTTCCTATTTCTAAAATTAAGGTCAAAATTATTGAAATACTCAAAAAAGAAGGTTTTATTAAAAACTATCAGTTCATTAAATATAAAAACCTTGGATACATCAGAATTTATCTAAAGTATGATGAAAATGATGAAGGAGTAATTACAGGATTAAAAAGAATCAGTAAGCCTGGACTCAGGCAATATGTGAATAGCAAAAACCTGCCAAAAGTTTTAAACGGACTTGGTATTGCTATTATTTCGACAAGCAAAGGCATAAAGACCGATCACGACTGTCAAAGAGAATCAGTTGGCGGTGAAGTCTTATGTCATATCTGGTAATTTGAGGAAATAAAATGTCTAGAGTAGGAAATCAACCAATTTCAGTTCCAACAGGAGTTGAAATAAACATAAGCGGCGAGAACATTACGGTAAAAGGAGCGAAAGGCTCTTTGTCCCATGTAATACCTCAGGAGATTGTAATTGAAAAAGACAATGCTCTTCTGAATGTAAAGCGTGCCAATGAAGAAAGAAAAAGCAGAGAATTACATGGTTTAACCAGAACAATGGTTAACAATATGATTCTTGGTGTTACACAGGGTTTTGAAAAAAAACTGAAAATTGTTGGTGTTGGTTACCGTTCAACAGCAAAGGGAAAAGATCTGGAAATGCAACTGGGATTTTCTCATCCTGTTTTAATTAAAGCACCGGAAGGTATTACTTTTGATGTGGCAAAGGACAATACCATTACCGTTATGGGTATTAATAAACAATCCGTAGGACAGGTTGCTGCAGATATTAGAAAATTAAGAAAACCAGAACCGTATAAAGGTAAAG
This sequence comes from Nitrospinota bacterium, assembly GCA_015231815.1. Classification (GTDB taxonomy): domain Bacteria; phylum Nitrospinota_A; class JADGAW01; order JADGAW01; family JADGAW01; genus JADGAW01. The sequence continues at coordinate 586 of JADGAW010000351.1, read as the reverse complement.
GTGTTATGTACACTGATGAAAGAATTATCAGAAAAGCTGGTAAGAAGGGAGCTAAGAAATAATGAAAAACCTTGAAAGAAAAAGAAATCTTAGTGTAAAAAGAAAAAAAAGCATCAGAAAAAAAATTAGTGGTACTGCTGAAAGACCAAGACTTACTGTTTACAGAAGTTTAAATCATATTTATGGTCAGCTCATCAATGATGAGGAAGGCAAAACATTAGTTGCCGGTTCCAGTAAAATTGCTTCATTAAAACTTAAAGGTGGAGGCAATAAAGATGCTGCTGAAAAAGTCGGAAAATATATCGGTGAAGAAATAAAAAAAGCAGGAATTGAAAAAATAGTTTTTGATAGAAACGGAAATGCATACCATGGCAGGGTAAAAGCACTTGCTGAAGGTATAAGAAGTAGTGGTATAAACTTTTAATTGGAGATTCATTTGTGAGTGACGAAAAAGACACTGCTGAAACGAAAACAGAAGAATTAGATAACGTTGCTGTAGCTGAGAAGAAAGAAGCTTCTTCTGAAAGCTTACCTGAATTAGCCGAGAGAACTATCTTTATCAATCGGGTAACAAAGGTTGTAAAAG
>JADGAW010000350.1 GCA_015231815.1 Nitrospinota bacterium | reverse complement strand
AAAGCCCCGGAGGTTGAAGAAGCCAAAGCTCCTGAAATTGTTGAGGCAAAAGCCCCGGAGGTTGAAGAAGCCAAAGCTCCTGAAATCAAAGAAGAAGAAAAAAACATTGACCTCAACGCTATTAAGCAGCAGTTAGTTAACATTTCCCGTGAGGTATTTAATGTCGATGATATCGCCCCTCAATTTAACTTCCTGTTAAGTAACGCAAACGCTTTGCAAACAGTTCAGCTTATCAGCAAAATATATGAAGAGTTCTCACTGGATCTTCCCCTAACCGTAATGCGTGAAAGTGCGAGTCTTGATGAAATGTCGCAGTTTATCTGGGAAAATCAGCATAATTCAATTTTGCCTGTTCAGAAGGAAGAAATTAAGGGAGGAAACTGTTCTTTTTATTGTTTTCCTGATGCGGTGGGAAATTATCTTTACCTCTCTCAATTGGTAAGAAAGCTACCGGAAAAGCAACCTTTTTATACCTTCGAGCCTGTCGGGTTAAATGAAGAAGGTCCCTTAACAACAATTGAAGAAATAGCGGAACATTATATTGACGAAATTTTAATTGAAAACCCCAAAGGACCTTATATCCTTGGTGGTCATGCTTTTGGAGGACATATTGCCGCCAGAGTTGCTCAAAAAATGTTCAAAAGCGGTCATAGAATAGCCTACCTTGTTGTTATTGATTCCTGGTTTCCAACTATTGAAACCCTTGCCCATTATAGTGGATGGGATGAAGTAAATTGGATTGTAGAGATATCAAAGTATTTAGGAGAATGTATTGGCAATGACTTTGGTCTTTCAGTGGAAAAACTCATTGATGTACCACCGAAATATTGTCAGGAAATTTTATGTGATATCCTTCATAAGTCGAACGTCCTGCTGGATGTGAATGATATAGATAAGGGGAAAAAGTATCTGGAACTCTTTAAGGCAAATATGAACATTATTTATAACTTCTCTAAAACACGGTTACCCATTAAAACAGTTCTGATTAAAGCTCAGGATAGTTCAAATGCTTCATATTCCTCGAAGAAAGATAGTGAAGACCTTAATACATGGGGTTGGTCGTCTTTTTCTTCTGAAAAAGTTGAAATAATAGAATTGCCGGGAAAGAGAGCTTCAATCTTCAAAGAACTCAAAGGTAAGGATTTGGCAATAAAACTTGGACTATAATGGAGGGAACAAAGGGGTAAGGGAGTAGGTTAACTGTTCATCTCCAGCAAAAATAAGCCTGCTCATCCATTACTCCATACTGTTCACTCTTAAAAAGGATGAAGCTGAATTGCAAAAAAGTAACCTGACAAAAATCCTCCTGTTGGTTGTATCCTCAATAATATTCTTTTTTATTCTCCTTGAAATTGTTTTGCGCATCATAAACCCTTTTGAAGTACAACTGAGGTTGTATAAATATTCAGGCATTTCCTTGCCCCCTTCGGTGAAAAAAATGGATTCCCAAACAGGGTGGTTGTATAAAGAAAATGTTCAATGCAACTTTAGCAGTAAGGAATTCAATACAACCGTAACAACCAATAATTATGGTTTTCGTGATGAAGATTTTGCTCTGGAGAAGAAGGATCATGTTAAGCGTATAGTTGTTTTAGGCGACTCATTTACCTTTGGTTGGGGAGTGGAGCAAAATGAGAGGTTTACCGAAGTGGTGGAAAAGGGGTTTAATAACTCTGTTGAACTCTATAACTTTGGTGTATCAGGTTATTCAACCCTGCAGGAGTTAATTCTCTTTAAAAGAGCCCTTAAATTTAAGCCGGATATTGCACTATTAACTTTCTACGACAATGATGTCGGGGATAATTTTATTTCCTTCAACAGACCTTCTTTATCGAAAAAAAATAATGCATATCTCATTGATTATTCAGGAATTAATGAAGTTAGTTTTATGTCTTTCATCCATGCTGATAAAGCATATCTTGAAACAGGAACTAAGTTCTACGCTATGAGAACGGTAAAGGAAATAAAAACATTTTTTCGTAAAAATTCCTATGCCTATAACCTGATTTCTGGAAGAATTAAGTCTTTCAAGAGAACAATAAAGGAAAGCAAGGGAAACAAAAAAATAAACGCCGAAATATATTTATTTAAAGAATGGCTGCGTATCTGTAAGGAACATAATATCCTTCCTTTTATTGCAATAATTCCCAATAAGCTGGAGATACAACCTGAAATGATACGTGCAAATAAAGGAAAAGAATATGACAATGTCTTCAGGCGGGCAGTAGTGAAGTTCTGTGAAGAGGAAAAGATACCTTATCTTGATGTAACCAGCCTCCTGACCCCTCAGGAAAAAGAAAAGTACCATTTCTCTCTCGATGAGCATTTAACCCCCCTCGGACACAAAAGCTTCGGTACACATTTGGTAAAAGCTCTAACGCCGCTTCTCAACCAATAACTCCCTTGTAAAATCCGTTGAACAGGTAAAACGGGGTGAATAGACCGATTAATGACCTCAATCTCTGACCATTACTGAAAAATAGAAGATAGAATCTGATAATTGAAGGGACAAGCTTTGAACTCATTCTCAGAAACGGCTTTGAGACAGC
>JADGAW010000034.1 GCA_015231815.1 Nitrospinota bacterium | reverse complement strand
CATTTCTTGATAGTTTAGAGGAAGCAATTTCTACCTTAAAGCGAGAGGTTACCTTAAATTACAACTCATCACTGGAAATTGCCAGTGCTTCTGAAGTGGTTGCGCAAGGTTCTCAGGAAATTCTTGATGATATTACCAAAATTGGCGATGCCTCTGAGGTAAATAGTCGTGTGGCGGAAAGCATTGCTTTTAATACAGAATCGGTGGTTAAAGCAACAACTGAAACTGATATTGAAGCAGAAAAAGGAAAAAATGAGGCTCAACTGGCATCAACTGCTATGTCAGAAATTGCAGATAATAATCTGCGTTCCAATAAAATGATTCACGAACTCGCACATGCTGCTGAGGCAATTGGAAACATTATTCAACAAATTGATGATATTGCTGAACAAACCAACCTCCTTGCATTGAATGCAGCCATTGAAGCAGCTCGAGCAGGTGAGGCGGGAAGAGGTTTTGCCGTTGTTGCTGATGAAGTAAGAAAACTTGCGGAAAGAACGACAAAGGCAACCCGTGATATTACAGAACTCCTGACAAAAAGCATTCAGGCTCCTATTGGGCAAGTACTTGAGTTGTCCGATGAAGGAGCAAAGAAAGTTAAAATTGGGGAGGAAACCATTGCCATGACGACCGAAATATTCTCGGTTGTGGAAAAGCTTAGTTGTCAGGTAACCGATGGTGCATGCAAAATTGAAGAAGCTACCAAGGAACAAAAGATTGCCTCAAGAGAAATCACCAATGGTAACAGTCATGTTGCAGAACAGGTAAAAAGTCTTGCCAGTGCTTCAGAGGAACTTAGTGTAACAGCAGATGAACTTAAAACCATGTCCCTTTCTGCCAAGGAAATGGTTCAGCGATTTAGATCCAAGGTGTAACAAAAGAAGTTGGAAGGTTAGAACGTTAAAATGCTTGAAGATTAATAACCTCCGGCTCTGTAAATGTTCCAACATTCTTCGATTTCAACCTTCAAACATTCCAACCACTTTACTGATAGTAGTATAATCTCTTGGAAAATTCACCTCCAATTTGAAGATATGAGCCAAGAAACAGATGGCAAGAAGATGATTGCCGTCAATAAAAAAGCCCACTTTAACTATCATATTCTTGAGACATTTCAGGCAGGAATTGCCCTGATGGGAACTGAAGTAAAAGCCTTACGGGAAAAACGGGTACAAATGGGCGAGGCAAATGTTGGAATAAACAACGGTGAGGCTTTCCTCTATAACTGTCACATTGCCGAGTATAGTCATGGGAACATTAATAACCATGAACCCTTAAGAATTCGGAAGCTTCTTCTCCATAGAAAGGAAATTAACCGGTTTGTTGGTTTTATCCGGGAGCAGGGGCATACAATCATTCCCCTCAGGATCTATTTTCAAAGAGGAAAGGTAAAAGTCGATATTGCTCACGCCAAAGGAAAGAAGTTGTTCGATAAACGTGATGACATGAAAAAGAAGGTAGCAGACCGTGAAATTGCACAAAATCTTAAGCGAAATCTTAGACAATAAAGTAGAGGGAAAAAATAAAACAGAATAAAGCTTTATCTATTTGCTTTTTTTATTTATAATTAGCTGCTCAACAAAACTAATTGATTGATATGGAAAGACCTAAGCCAACAAGAGTTGAAAAGAAAATGAAGGATGGTGATTTTATCGTATCTAAAACAGATACGAAGGGAATCATCACCTACGGTAATGAAATATTTATTCAAATGTCAGAATATACCGAGGAAGAACTTCTCGGAGCTCCTCATTCAATCATTCGCCACCCGGATATGCCAAGAGTTGTTTTTAAGCTTCTCTGGGATACTATTACCCAGGGGAATGAAATCTTTGCCTATGTTAAAAACCTCGCAAAAAGTGGGAGTTACTATTGGGTTTTTACCAATGTTACGGCATCGTATGACAAAAGTGGAAAGATTATCGGCTATTATTCGGTAAGAAGAAAGCCCAATGAAGCGGTAATTCCGACGATTGAAGGACTTTATAAACAAATGATTGAAAAAGAAAAAGAAGGGGGTATGGAAGCCTCTGGTAAATTTCTTATGGACTTTCTCGACTCACAAGGTGTAACCTATGATGAAATTATTAACACTCTTCAGCGCTCGTAACAGTAATATTGCCCTGCTTTTACTATTAGCGGGCATTTGCGCATCTTTGTTCCTCAATGTCGAGGCTACCATTCCGCTTGTTTTAGTTGCCCTTGCTTTTATCCTTGTACTTATTCAGTTTCTTGGAGCGAACAGCAAAGAGGAGAAGATGCTGAATGACGCTTTAAAGGTTGTTCAGGATGCAGATAGTGGTTTTTTTGAATCCCGAATTACCAATATTGATAAAGAAACGACGGTAGGAAAGGTTGCCTGGAGTATTAACAACCTTCTTGACCAGTTTGAAGCTTTAAGCAGGGAAGTTACCACTTCCATAAAAGCTGCATCACACGGACAATATTACCGGAATATTTACACCAGTGGTTTAAAGGGGGATTTTCAGAAAACAGGGACCCTCATTGAGCAATCTATTGCAGCAATGAAAGTTCAGGATCAAACAAGAAAAATTGCGGAACTTTCTCATGAGTTCAGTGAATTAAGTGCTGTGTCCCAGAAAGGGTTTAATCTTACTCTGGAAAAATTATCCCAAAGTATTCAACAATCGGGTGAAATATATAGTCATGCGAAAGAAACAGCTGAAGCTTCCAACGAAAACGTTGAACTTGTTGATGAAATAAACACCGATATCAGCAGCTTGATTGGTTTGATTTCAAACTCTAACGAAAAGCTTGATACCCTTGCTTCAAGAGTTACCCAAATAACCGTTATATCAAGTCTGATTGATAATATTGCCGAGCAGACAAACCTTTTGGCACTTAACGCCGCAATTGAAGCAGCCAGAGCAGGGGAGCATGGAAGAGGATTTGCTGTTGTTGCTGATGAAGTAAGAAAACTGGCGGAAAAAACTCAAAAAGCCACCAGCGATATTAAGGAAATGGTAAGCCAGCTTCAGACAGAAATGAAGGAAATTGAAAACAGTTCACAGCAAACAGTAACAATTGGACAACGTTCCGATGTTGCAGTAAAAAAATTCCAGCAAGTAATGGGTCAGTTCTCCGATGGAGCAAATGTTACGTCAAGACTTTCTGAAGGTATAGAAGATATCTTGAACATCATTTACCTGAAAATGGAACATATGTTTTACATTTCCAGTGGCTACAACGCAATCTTACATAACGCAAATGTAAGTATTCCTAACCATTCTGAATGTACTTTTACCACATGGTTTACTGGAAGCGGTAAGGAGCGTTTTGGTAACAGTAGTTTTTATGGAAATCTCGAAAATATACATCAGGAAATTCATGAATGTATTCTTTCAAGTATTGAAATTAGAAAGAGCGAAGATTACATAAAGCATAAGGATGTTTTAATTGAAAACTTCAGTAAAGTTGAAAAAGCCAATCGTGCTTTTTCTACAACTCTGGAGAGTATGCTGCAAGAAAAATATGCCTGATATTAATGTGTGCTTTCAAGTTTCATGATTTCCAGTAGGTATTTTCCGTAATCGTTTTTATCCATCTCTTTCGCAAGTTCTTTTACTTCCTCTTGAGTAATGTATCCCATCCTGTAGGCAATTTCCTCAATACAGGCAATTTTTAGTCCTTGTCGTTCCTGAACTGCTTTTACGTAGGTTGTTGCCTGATTTAAAGATTCATGGGTTCCGGTATCAAGCCAGGCAAATCCTCTGCCCATAAGTTCAACCTTTAATTTTCCCTTCTTTAAATATTCCCGGTTGAGGTCGGTTATTTCCAACTCTCCCCGAGGAGAAGGTTTCAGGTTTTTCGCCAGAGTAATAACTTCATTATCATAGAAATACAGTCCGGGAACTGCATACTTTGATTTTGGTTTTTTTGGTTTTTCCTCTAAGTCAATAACGTTCCTTTCCTTATCGAACTCTACAACACCATATCGTTCAGGATCCCTCACAAGATATCCAAAAATTAATCCTCCTTGTGTTAACCGTGCAGAGCGTTCAAGCATTTCCTGAAGACCATGTCCGAAGAAAATATTGTCTCCCAGTACCAGAGCGACATTGCTGGTTCCAATAAATTCCTCACCGATAATAAAGGCCTGTGCCAGACCTTCAGGTTTTTCCTGAACAGCGTATTGAAACGACAGTCCAAACTGAGAGCCATCTCCAAAGAAGCTTTCGAACCGAGGCAGGTCTTCCGGAGTGGAAATAATAAGAATTTCACGAATTCCGGCAAGCATTAACACAGAAAGGGGGTAATAAATCATCGGTTTATCAAAAACAGGCAGAAGTTGTTTGCTTACCACCTTGGTTATCGGGTAAAGCCTTGTACCTGAACCTCCTGCTAAAATAATTCCTTTCATAACCTTTTCTCCACTGTTATTCCGTAAATATTACATTTTTAAGGTATTAGCCCCTTATTTTACCTGTAATTTAGTTCATGTAATCCTGAAACTTTTTCTTTATGGCAGATATAACTAATTCACGGGAAATTTCCGGAAAAATGTCCGCTACTCCATGAAACTCTCCCCCATTATTAAACACCTCACTAAATTCCCTATGCCCTTTCAGTAATAAGGTTGATTGAACTAAAAGATGACTTTGAGTTCGTTTTTGAGCAGAACCAAAAAACTTATGATTGTTATAGGAAATTTCGTAACGGGAAAGACTGTCAAAGCAACTGTTTCCTGATTGTTTTTCTTTTCCCTGATGCTGAAGAATTCTTTCTTCTTTTGGGAGGGCAGAGATAACCAGGGAAGAAACCCAATGAAAAGCATCATGTAAGTTATCTTGAAAGAGACTGTTTTTCCTTGGACAAACAAGACTAAAGGTTACTTCTGAATTGTTGGAAAAGTGAAAAACTGCTCTTCCACCTGTTGGGCGTCTTACTAATTGAATATCACTTTTTGTAACATATTCCAGATTAATTGACCGCTCAGCTTTTTCGTTATTTCCAAGGGTAATGGTTTTATTGTCCCACTGAAAAAATCTTAAAAGGCATTGATCTTCTGCTTTCTTCAAAGCTTCGATGTCAGCCAGCATATTTTCTTTACCACTGAGGGGAGGGGAGGTAATAATTTTATTGTTCACTAATCTTATGTGGTTCTCAGTAAAATTGTTCACATTATTCTAACCCCTTTAATGAGTTTGTATATGATTAAGGTTTTTATTCAGGTAGCTAACTCTCATTAATAAAAATAATCCCCCTTTGAGAATAAATCTTGTTACGTTCTTTTTTCCCTTATGAGACATTGCTTTACGGCTTATTTCCTCAACACTCTCTTTCTCATCCAATTCTTGATGCCACTTTGTATAACCAAATGACTCCCTTAATAATCCATCGTTACATCGAAGGTGACTTAATTCCAAAAACGGGGTAACTGTTACCTTGAGGATGTTGAGGGGAAAATTATTGTCATTCAGAAAATCTCATTAATGAAGAGATTCTTTTTTACCTAATTATTAAAAAATTGTTAAAATAGCGGTCTCATTTTTTACTGTTTACTCATATTTATAGGAGGTTGTTATGAGACTCGTTACCCGTTCTGATTTTGATGGACTTGTTTCCGCAGCGTTGTTGGAGGAAATGAATATCATCGACGAAATGTTTTTTACTCACCCAAAAGATCTTCAGGATGGTAAAGTCCCTGTATCTGAAAATGATGTTTTGGTTAATGTTCCTTTTGTTGAGGGTTGTGGTCTTTGGTTTGACCATCATTCCAGCGAGGAGGAAAGAGGAAGTCTTGAAGGTAAATTTAAAGGGGCTAGTCAACAGGAACCAAGTGCTGCCAGGGTTGTTTATAACTATTACGGTGGTGATGAAAAACTTGGAAAGTTCAAGGAATTAATGGTTGCAGTGGATAAGGCTGATTCAGCGCAATTTACCCGAGAGGATATTCTTAATCCTCAGGGATGGGAGTTGCTCTCTTTTATTTGTGACCCTCGAACAGGACTGGGATATCACCGAAGTTACAAAATAAGTAATAAGCAGCTTATGGAAGAACTTGCAGGACATCTTAGAACAAAATCATTGGATGAAATCATGAGCCTTCCGGACGTACAGGAGCGAATTGTGAGATATAAAGAGCAAAATGCTCTTCATAAAGAAATGCTGGAAAAACATTCACGGGCTGATGGACCAATTGCAATCACCGATTTACGGGGTGTTGATGATGTTCCTCCAGGAAACAGGCATTTAATATATGCAATGTATCCAGACACCAATATTTCCATCAGAGTTATTGATGGTTTTAAAAAGCAGTTTGTTTCCCTTTCCGTTGGTTACAGTATTCTTAACAGAACGGCAACAGTTAATGTTGGTTCCTTAATGCTTAAATATGGCGGAGGAGGTCATAAGGCTGTAGGAACGTGTCAGGTTCCTTATGAGGAGGCTGATGGTGTCATCGAAGCAATGATTGAGGCTATTAAAGCAGAGTCATAGACGAATATTTCAATAAACCCCTTGCATTGAAGTTGTTGTTCTTGGCAGCAAAAATGTGAGGGGTTCATCTTCAAAAAAAGCAGGTGAAAACCTCTCTCCTACTCAATGTAGGTTTTTCAATTCATTTTCAAGAGTAAAAAATACTTTATTACTGTTTTCTTGCAGTTGAGTTCATTCACCAGCTCCGATTATTTGAAATAATTTGAGACTTTTCCGATAACAATCCTCAGAGATCAAAGACCTTTTTCCTCTTAGCGTAGGTTTCGGTCATTTTCCATTGAACAATGGGTATTTCCAGCAGTGGGTATTTATCAATATAAAAAGCTTCGCCCTTTTCAATCACTTCGGCACTAAATTCCTTTAAGTCATCAGAAAAGAAGGAATGCTCTCCAAAGAAATCGCCTGACCCAATGACAATTTCGTCCTTTTCACTTTTTGAGCTTTTAATGGATAGTTTTCCCTTTGCAATGAGTACTATCATCTTACGTTTATTGATATTTACTTTATCCCCTTTATTCAACTCCAGTTTTTTTATGGTTTGCCCAACATTATTGAGGGTTGTATAGGAACATTCCTGACCAAAAAGAAAGGTTTTTTGCAAAAAACTAATGTTTTCATACAGGTTTTTTGCAAAGGTGTAAAGGTTGTTTCTTTCAAGAAATAAACAGAAAAATTTCAAATGAATTTTTTGTACCGTTACGTGAGAAATTGCCCGCCATGTTCCATATTCAATATTTTCAGAAAAGATGTATTCAATTCCGATAAAACTACCAACAGTTAGTTTGTTTACAATATTTGAATCAGGATGAATGTACTCAACACTTCCCGTTAAAATTAAATAAATATAGTCTGGTTTTTCTCCACGCTTTCGAATAATTGAGCCAGCATTAAAATTGTGTAGTTGAGCATTTAATAATGAACGGAGTTTGGAACAGTGTATGTTGGGAAAAAAGGCGTTGAGGTACATATGCGCAAGCCTTCTTTTGTAGTCTTGTTCAACAGAGGAAATAACATCAACAGAACCAAAGGTTGCCTGTGAACCAATTTCCTTTTGCTTACTGGTTAGCGACTCTGAGGTGTGGGCTAAAATAATTTTGTTTGATTTATCGCTCTTGAAATCAGTTGCAACCCCATGAATCATTCCCCCACCAGCATCAATTTTCTTAAGGGTTACAGGGGTCAGATAGTTTTCCTTTACCGTCTGGTAAAAAGCTGAAGAATATTTTCCCTTGAAGGGGGAATCTTTCATCATGTCTTTAAAAAGCTCAAGTGAAACAATATCGGCATAGTGAGCATAGGTTTTATATCCGTCTTCTTCAATAATTCTAAACACAAACATATTTGTTTCCAAAGGGTGTGGCGAGAAGATAGGCTTAACCTCAAGACCATCAAAGTCGTTCCACGTATCAAATTCAAGGTCGCAAACATCAAAATACTCAGAGAATTTACTTTCTTCAATTGACATCAAGGCGGAAAGTTTTTTTGTAACAGAAGCTCTCACTAAAGGAGTTGCAAAATACTTAATGCGATGGTCAGATTGCATAATTGTCGGAAGACCAGCAAAATGGTCGTCATGAGCATGGGTATGAAAGATTCCCTTAATTTCGCTTACATCTATGCCCAATGAGGTTAACGTGAGGAAAATATTTGGGCAGGCATCAATGAGATAAATGTCACCCTGGTAAATCAGAATACTGGACATGCTTTGTCGGTGAATGTCCCAACCATCCCCTTCGCCTGAATGTATTATTGCAAAATATTGTCTTCGTATATCGTGATATCCCAGATTATATGGTGAGGTATAGGTCTCGTTTTCGTAAAGGTTTAGGTCAATCTCTGTTGTTTTGTCCTTATATTCGAAGGCAAACTTATTAAAGCCGGTTCTTTTTACATAAATTCCATTTTTTACTTCGATTTTTTCTTTATCAATAACAAGTGTATCGAGAAAATCTTCAGATGGTTTTATTCCATCCCCTTTAAATTTCAATTTTATATACATCATGCCTTCAGCATCTTCCTTATTTATTCCTGCTTCCATCATCTCTTCTTCTGAAATCAGACCATAATTTCCACGGTAAATATAGTTCATCTGAGCATCAATTTGCTCTTTTGAGCCAAGAAGAATTGGCTTATCTCCGTTATTATTGGGGTGTCCAGGTAAATGCAAGCCTTGTCTATATAACATCTGGAAGACAGGAAACTCGGCAAGGTTTGAGAACTTGCCGTTTTGAATTAATACGTCAGACAGGAGAATAACATTGGGGCCGGTTTCAAAGCTGACACCGTCCCTTGTTTCTTTGGTTATGTAGCCTTTTGCCATAAGGTGTTTAACTATATCGGCAGGGCACCCACAGAGGATGTTAACTCCTTCCTCCGGCACCTGAATGTAATAAACTCCTGTAGTAACCTCCGTTGTCTGAAGGTTTTTTAAAGCTTCCTGAAGTGCCCTTTTACTTACAATCAGTTCCCTCGTGCGCTCCATCAACTCTTTTGTTCTTGATGAAACAATGTCTTCAAGAAGTTTTTTCTGGTTTACCAGAGCAAGATGAGTTTCAATTCGAGCCAATAAAACTGATGGGTTGATTGGCTTGAGAAGAAAGTCAACACCTCCGGCCTCCAGCCCTTTTGTTTCTTCATCCTTGTCGGTTATACCGGTAAGAAAAATAATGGGTATCTCTGAGGTGACTTTTTTCTCCTGTAAGCGTTTACAGACACCATAGCCACCCATTCCGGGCATAATGATGTCCAGAAGCACCATGTCTATCTGTTGTGTTCCGGCATTGATAATGTCCAGGGCAGATTCCCCATCCTCTGCCAAAAGAATTTTATATTTATTCTTGAGGGTACTGGCAATCATTTTTCTGACGAGAAGTGAGTCATCAACGATAAGAATAACCTGCTTGTTTTTATTTTCTTCCATCTGACATTAATGATAAAAATAGTCTAAACCCTAAGAGGGATGGTTAATATAAAGAGTGAAAAATATGATTGCATTATTATAGCCTACTCATTTCAACTGGGTGAAACCATTTTTTATAAACCTTCACATTTTATATCCTGTTGATTAAAATATTATTTTTTAAAGACCTTGACCTCCACTATTACTTTTGATTTAATGAGCTTGTCAAAAATGGTGATAGTTTTAATGGATACTTAGCGAAGAAGAATTTTCTTTCCATCGTATTAGTTACTTTATTAAAGAAAATAAATGATTGAGGACATTCAACCTTATTTATTTTCTTTGGAAGCTCCATAGAGGATTTGACTATATATTTCGAAAGGTTCCCCTCATTCAGGCGAAGAGATATACATTAATTGTTTTATATGTTTGCTTAATTAATAAACATTTTTGTGTCATTTGTAAATAAATTAAGCTATAATTCTATGCTTCATTTTTTCTGATTTTTAATTTTTTTAAGGAGAATCTTATGAGTGGTAGTACTGCCCGCCTTGATGCAATCAAGGCAATAAATGCTGGATACAAAGTCGAATCTATGAACTTTGCTAAAACCCCTGTGACGGAACTTTACGGAAGTAACGTGTTTACTGATGAGGTAATGAAAGACCGTATTCCAAAAGCGGCTTACAAATCTTTCCAGAAAACATTGGAAGATTCAGGAAAACTTGATGAATCTGTAGCTGATTGTATTGCAACTGCTATGAAAGACTGGGCAATTGACAAGGGAGCAACTCACTTTGCTCACGTTTTTTACCCGTTAACTGGATCAACTGCTGAAAAACATGATGCTTTTGTTGCACCGGACGGTGTTGGAAAATGTGTTACGGAATTTAATGGAAGAACTCTTATTCAAGGGGAACCTGATGGTTCATCTTTTCCAAATGGCGGTATCAGAGATACATTTGAAGCAAGGGGTTACACTGCTTGGGATATAACTTCTCCAACTTATGTACTTGAATGTGATAATGGAACGACCTTATGTATTCCTACAATTTTTGTTTCTTGGACAGGTGAAGCTCTTGATAAAAAAACCCCTGTTCTTCGTTCCATGGATGCTCTTGATAAAGCAGCACAAAGAGTTTTAAAGCTTCTGGGAAACACACATGTGAGAAAGGTTTCTTCATCAGCCGGACCAGAACAGGAATATTTTCTTGTGGACAACAATTTTTACTATGCAAGACCTGATCTCGTTTCCTCGGACAGAACCCTTTTTGGTGCATCTCCGGCAAAAGGGCAGGAATTTGATGACCACTATTTTGGTGCTATTCCCGACAGAGTTCTTGCATGTATGATGGAAGTCGAGAGGGAACTCTATAAGCTTGCAATTCCCGTTAAAACAAGACATAACGAAGTTGCTCCTGGTCAGTATGAAATTGCTCCGGTTTTTGAATCTGCCAACCTTGCAACAGACCACCAGATGCTCATGATGTACATGGTAAAACGTGTTGCGAAAAAACATGGAATGACTGCAATCTTCCATGAAAAGCCATTTGCAGGACTTAATGGTTCTGGAAAGCACTTAAATTGGTCTTTAGGAAACAGTTCACAGGGGAACCTTCTTGATCCGGGAAAAGACCCCCACAAAAATACGCAATTTCTTCTTTTTTGTGCAGCAGTAATTTCAGCTGTTGATAAACATGCAGGACTTTTACGTGGTGCTATTGCTTCAGCATCAAACGACCACAGACTTGGTGCTAACGAAGCTCCCCCGGCGATTATTTCTGTTTATCTTGGTGACCAGTTAAACGATATTTTCGAACAAATTAGAAAAACCGGATCAGCAGCGACTTCTAAAAAAGGGGGTGTTATGGATTTTGGTATGTCAGCAGTTCCAGACCTTTTGAAAGATGCCGGAGATAGAAACAGAACATCTCCATTTGCATTTACCGGTAACAGGTTTGAGTTTAGAGCTGTTGGTGCAAGTCAATCTATCGCTGGTCCAATCGTCGCTCTCAATACTATCCTCGCTGAAGCTCTTGGTGAAATTGGTGATACATTGGAATCAAAAATTAATGGTGGTGGAGATGCAGAAAAAGCAAGTATGGAAATTATTAAGGAACTAGTTGATAAGCATTGGAGAGTTGTATTCAACGGAAATGGTTATGAAGATGCTTGGCAGGATGAAGCAGCTAAAAGAGGACTGAAAAATCTTAAAACAACCCCTGAAGCTTTAAAAGAACTTATTACTCCAGAAGTTAAGGAAACCTTCAAAAAACTTAATGTATTGAGTGAAGTTGAATTGGATTCAAGGTTCAATATTTACAATGAGCAGTATGTTATGAAAATTAATGTTGAAGCCAACCTCACTGAAAAAGTTGCTCAGCTTTCTATTCTTCCTGCTGCAATTCGTTATCAAACGGAACTTGCGGAAAATGCAATGTCATTAAAAGCTGCTGGTGTCGAAGGGGACAATACAACTCTTAAAAATGTTACCGGATTGATAAACAGTCTTGTTACAGCGATCGATGCATTGAAAAAAGCAAGAGACAAACATTTTGAGGATTTAGCTGAAGAAGCAAGCTACTTTGCTGCTACAGTAATTCCAGCGATGAACGATGTAAGAGATGTTGTAGATGCTCTTGAAGGTATTGTTGCAGATGATTTATGGCCTTTGCCAAACTACACAGAAATGCTTTTCATTAAATAGTTTCTTTGTAATTACTTTTAACCTGCCGCTTTTCACTAAGCGGCAGGTGTTCCTTTTCTATAAATCCAGCCACTATTTCTTACTGATTTTTGCCTGTTTAAGAATTCTTGACAATAATTCAACCCCAATATTACTTCTATGGGGGTTGGGAATTGTAATGGAAATATCACCCTTGACCATAAAGGGATGTTTTTTTTCCTGAGAATGACCCGTCAAAACCACATTTATTAAGATTGCGTATGAGTTGTTTATGCTTAATAGGGCTCCATGAAACCATTATGAGGAAACTTTTATCATTTACATTAATATTTTTTATGGAATTATACTTTTATCCAAAAAACAGTAAAGAAAAGTCAGTTTGAAGTATGGAAGAATGAATCTGTAGTTTGTTCAGAAGATTACTTCAGGAAGTCCTTGAAGGTTTTTTCCTTGAAGCCGTCTTGGATGAACTGATGGTATTGTTTGAGAATTTCTTCAACATGGGGAAGTTTACCTTTAATCTTCCTTTTTGCTTCAGGATGCTTGAAGTCCTCAAAGAAATGAGAGAGCAGAAGGTGGTTGGTGGGTTTTGAAGGGACGTAAGTAATTGAATCTTCCTCTTCAACGGGTAAAACATAGCCGATAGCGTAGAGGTGTCCCAAGATTTCATTTACGATTCGAACCTGCACGTTTATCTTTTCAGCAATATTTTCGGTATTTGACCGTGATTCCTCATTCTCAAATTCCTTGCATAGCTCAATCATAATTGCCAGTCCGATTTTTTCCTGAGCTGCATAATCCACGTCCTCATTCAGATTGACATTACTGAAATGTTTCACGCTTTGCATGGCAAAACAGAGCTCAGCTCCAGCAAGAACAATGACCCAACTGATGTAAACCCACATAAGAAATATGGGAACTGTGGCAAAGGTTCCGTAAATGGCGTTATATTTAGAAACGCCTACCTGAAAACTTATATAGGCAAGTTGGGTGAGTTGCCAGGAAATTCCTGCAACAAGACCTCCGGTAATTGCCGGAAGCAGCTTAACCTTTGTGTTGGGGATGAAAATGTAAATAAGTGTTAAAGCAGCACATATGAGCAAAAGGGGTAGAAGAAGAATGAAGAATTTCATGGCTCCGGCAAAAAGTCCGATTTCCATAAGTTTGTGGGTAACCGCATTACTGCTTAAACTTGTTGATATACCAATTGCCCCGACAAGAAAAATTGGACTCACTGTCAGTACGGAAATATAGTCGCTGAACTTTCTGAAATAGCTTCTGGACTGCTTGACTCCCCAGATTTTGTTAAAAGCACCCTCAATTTTCGATAGAACGTTGAGTACGGTTAGAATAATGAAGATAAGTCCAATATAGCCTAATGCCTTAACGTTGGTGTTATTTACGTAGTTAATTACCTTCGGTATCATTTCCTCAGCAATTCCCCCAACGGTGTGTTTCAGTAATATTGGTTGTATAACTTCCTGTACACCAAATCCTTTGGCAAGAGCAAAGGTAAGAGCCAGAAGAGGAATAAAGGAAAAAGCAGTAATAAAGGTTAGAGATGATGCAAGTGTGAGAAATTCCTTGTCATAAAGTCCTTTAAGGAAAATGTACAAAACCTTAGCTGTTTTGAGAAAAAAGGCATTGATAGGGGGAAGCTCCTTTTCGTCAATATCCCACAACTCCTTGTGGATGAAGTTCTCTGCCTTTGTGATAGTTTCAGAAATTTTATTCATCATTTTCTTTTACTCTTTGAAGTTTTGAGTTCGTATCCATCAACCGTTACTCATAACTTTTTACTAAAACTGTTTGCTAAGGCAACCCTCTTTGCAATTGAGGGGTGACTGTAAAAAATAAACTCTTTTATGGCGTTTGGTTCTTTTTCAGCCAAATTTATTGCTGCAAGTCGTTCCATAGCAGAAATAAAGCTTTTGGCATTTTGTGTTGTTTTGAGGGCAAAGGTGTCTGCCTGAACTTCAAAAAAACGAGAGAGAGAATTTGCTATAGGCATACTGATTAGGGACACAAGCGTCAGGGTAATTAAAAGCAGAGGCAACGCCGCAATATCATCAATTCCCCTAAAACCAAAAGAGGCATAATAGCTGTTAAGAACGACATTGCTTAAATAAAAAACCAAAAACATCAGGATTGTTTGAACTCCCATTAATTTAAAAATATGGTTATAGTTTTTATGTCCCAGTTCATGAGCAATAATTGTTTCAATCTCCTCTTCCGTAAAATCTTTCAGGAGGGTATCTGAGAGAATAATTCTCTTGGTGTTTCCAATTCCCGCCAGTGCAGCATTGGCTTTTTTAGTGTTTTTACTCATGTCCATTTCAAAAATGCCGTTTACCTTTACGCCGTTTTCCTCAGAAAGTTTGGTAAGTTTTTCTTTAAGAGATGCATTCTCCAAAGGAGTAAACTTATAAAAAAGGGGAAACAGCAATGTCGGAGCAAGGTTTGCCATTAAAACCATAAAGGTAAAAAGAATGCCAAAGGCAATAATCCACCAGTTTT
>JADGAW010000349.1 GCA_015231815.1 Nitrospinota bacterium | reverse complement strand
CTTCTTTATAAAGAGCAAACATATCAAAAAGCATATGAGCAATAAAACCACTTAATATTACCCAGAAAATTTCCGAGTAGAAATAACCGGCTAAGGTTAAAACTAAAACCGTTTCAAGGGAATGAAAAATACAATATGAGATAAAGGTATTGTCATACCTCTGAACCTCATCAAAAAAGTCAAACATTTCTTTAACACTAAACCGGGAAGTCTTTCTTATGAAAAGGAAATAATGGTCTATATCTATAAAAACAAAGCTGAGAAAAAATACACAGGCATAGTCGAAGCCAATTCCTAAAGCTAAGAACGGAGATATAACCACTCCCTGTATTACATGTTCTTTTAAGGTCATTTAAAACAATTTTTAGCTGATAAAAGGCGATTATTTTATCATGCAACTTGAAGGAAGAGAAGGTTGAAAGGAAAGGGATATTGAAAATAGTAATTTCATAAAAAAAACATGTGCTTGTCCATTGTGAACTCACCATTTATTAAAGACAATAAAAAAGCCGCACCACAATTATGTGATGCGGCTTTTTCTCATGCAAAACTGCATAAAAGTATATATTCGAAAATAACGTGTTCAATCATGGAATTAATATATCAGTAAAACCATCAGACCTTAAGTTTTCAGGTCTGTTGTTTTGGAGCATATTTTATGAAAGAATAAATGAATACATGTATCAAGTACAACGTTTTTGCCACTTAATAATGTTACATTAAAATCATTCCTGAACTAAAGTTACATCCTGAGCCTGTGGACCTTTTTCGCCATCACCTACAACAAATTGAACCTTTGTTCCTTCGTCCAATGTTTTGTAGCCATCAGCATTAATACTGCTGAAGTGAACAAATACATCTCCACCTTGATCGCGCGTTATAAAGCCATAACCCTTTGAATTATTAAACCACTTTACTACTCCTGTTTCTTGACTTGACACTTAAGACATACCTCCCTTCATTCGAAAATTTTGTTTCTTGCAAAAAAAGACGCAATTCGCACTAATAAAATGAATGCATTTTAACTAAATGTAAATTAATAATCTACAAATTAATAGTAATTATTCACCAAAAATCTATATATAGTAGATTTAATCTATTTCCCTCTAAATCCATATAAGTTTTGCGAATAAAGAGAACAAAATCAGGAACAAATAGGTAATTTACACAACCCAACAGATATAATATTGTCTATTTATGACACAGACCCCAATCGCTTGAAAGAATATAAAGCTGACATCTTCACCCGCCTTTTTTACCTGCTTCCTGCTTCGGTAATTCTTCTTTTTCCTCTCAATCTTATTTCTTTTCTGGCAGGAAAATGTGCAGACAGCTCTTTTTCCCGGTTTTTAATACCATTTTTTATTACCTTTTTCGGTGTAAAGGTGGAAGACTTTACTGTAGGAACAGAAGACAAAAAAAGCCTGAACGCTTTTTTCATGCGTCCTTTAAAAGATGAATTAAAAACCTTCTCTGAAAGTGCTACAACCCTTATTTCGCCTGCTGAAGGATACTACTATCATTTCCCATATGTCCCTGAAGATGAATTTCGAGTAAAGAGTAATCTTTTTACGGTTAAGGACTTTATTGGAAACGACCAAATAGCAGAAAAATTCAAAAACCCATATATCTGTGTTGTTTATTTAACCCCAAAAAATTACCACCGGTTTCACGTACCCTTAACATGTAAAATAATAGCCGAACCAAATCTCATTAAAGGTGAATTGTTGTCGGTAAATTTTCTGGCAATGCAAAAGTTTCCGAACCTCTATTCAATTAATGAGCGGGTAATATATGCATTTGAAGATGCATTTGGTAATCCTTTTGTTATGAGTGCTGTAGGAGCAACAATGGTTGGTTCAATGGGAAATCGTTTGAAAGAAACAAAAAAAGGAACCATGCTCCAAAAAGGAATTGAATTGGGAGACTTTAAATTTGGTGGTTCAACAATTGTTATGGTTTTTGAAAAAGAAAACCTTAACCATGATGAAAAGTTCAAAGCTGCAAATACCTTTGTAAATGCATGTGCAATACGTTATGGAGAAACAATAGGAGAAATAAATGGCAAAATTAAGAAATGAGCGAAGACTTTTATCTGAAATAAACGTTACCCCCTTTGTTGATGTAGCATTGGTTTTACTGATAATCTTTATGGTCACTACCCCCCTTATGCAGGAGGGCATTGATGTCAACCTGCCAAAGGAAAAGGGAAAAGAAATTACGTTAACAGAAAAGACTGTTATAAGTATTAAGGCGGATAAAAATGATCCGGCAACAGGAAAAATTTTTCTCAATGATGTTCAACTTACTCTGGAAATGTTAGAGACGGAACTAAAGAGTAAAAACCTTACGGGAAATCAACAGGCTTTTATTCGAGCTGACGAAGGAATTCCCTATGGTTATGTTGTTAAGGTCATGGCAGTTGCCAAAGAAACAGGAATTAATAATGTTGGACTGGTGGTTACCCCGAAATAAATGACAAACCTTGCTTATACTCCTGGAATTGCTTTTCACCGACAGGAAGAAAGGGAGGTTAAACCCTTTATCTTTTCTGTATTC
>JADGAW010000348.1 GCA_015231815.1 Nitrospinota bacterium | reverse complement strand
AAGATTATTATCTATGACGGGGTTAATGGACTTCTTGCCAAAAGTGATGATGATTGGTTTGAAAAAATTTCTACCTTGATTGAAGATAAGGAGATGAGGGAGAAGATAGGGAAGGAAGGAAGAAACACCGTTGAAAGAGAATATTCAATTGAATCAAATCAGGAAAAATATTTAAGAATAATTCAGGAAGTACAGCAGTAACGCTAAAACCAATGGAACTGTTTCTCTGTTTTCTTTGATACTCCTTGTTGTTGCTCTTGATTTCTTTGCTTTTCTTGTCTTTCTTTCTTTTCCTGCTCTTCAATTTGTTTCATCTTTTCAAGGGGAATTGCTTTAGATCTGTCGAGTGGAGTTTTTCTTTTACTAAAGTTTTTTACTGATTCAGCAGTGATAGTGAAATTTCTCAAGATATTTGAAGAAGGTTGTGGATACTCAATGTTTACTCCATTGACATAAAGTTCAGTTGAGGAAACTTTACCAATATCAAGAATAATTTGTTTCTGGGCATAAAACTTTCTTTCTGTTCCATTTCTCAGCATATAATCAATTCCATTCTCATCATCAACTTTAACCTTAATCCATGTTTTATCTAAGACATAAAACTCAAGAGCAATTTTGTAGTCTTTGTTTACCGGCATTGACACAGTTTCTTCCTTTTGTTTTTCCTCTTGAATGGCTTCATTTATAACGGCTTCTTTAGGAGTTACCTTTTCTTTCTCTTCCTGTGAAGTCTCAACTTCTTTTTTCTCTAGCTCAGTTATTGTATTTTCATCTGCATTGTCCGGTTTTTCTTCTTTTACGGTTACGTTGAGGTCAAAGATACCATTATTTTCGCTGGAGGTTTCTTCTTCTTTTGTTTCACTACTTATTTGGTTAGATGTTTCTTCCGTTTCAACGATTTCAGTTGTTTCTGTTGCCTGTTTATTTTCATTTGAAGAAGGAGAAAAGTAGAAAATTGCGGCAAAAATAATTCCAATAACTCCTGTAATAATGAGAGCTGTTATAAATATTTTCTTAAACTCTGTTGGTTCTTCTTCAACTTTAGGTGTTTCTTCTTTTTTGATTTTCTTTACGACTTTTTCTTCCTGTGCTTTGTTAAGGTAATACTCATATTCCCGTATGGCATCTTCTGGAGCTATATCTAAGGCATCTGCAATACTTCTTATATATCCTTTTGTAAGGATTGGAGCTGGAAGTTCATCGAACCTGTTCTCCTCAATGGAAATAAGGAAATGAACCTGTATTTTGGTTTTATGGTATAAATCTTCCAAAGAAAGGTTATTTTTTTGCCTTTCACTTTTGAAATAATCGCCAAAAGAAAACCTGTTCACTTCCTGTGAATCAAATGGTAAGGTAGAATCGTTATTATCGTTTTTCATATCTTATGGATTGAGCAGAGACTGTATAATTTTCTTTTCTATTTCTCTGATTTTATAAATGCAACAATTAAAGTTATTGAATATCATAGCAAAAACAACTTCCTTTCCATCTTTTAATTGAGTATAACCACTTAAAGAAACAGCTTTTGCGAGGGTTCCTGTCTTTACCCTGACCCTTCCGTAATGTTCATCACGTAAATCCCACTTTTTTACTGAGCCATCGACACCCATTATACTCAGTGAATAGACAATTTCAGGGTAAATTCTCAGGTCATTATAAGCAAATTCCAGAAGCTCGGCAATAAATTGTGTTGTCATTCGGTTGTCGTAGGAAAGACCTGAACCATCAATAATTTTAATTCCTTCAGTCTTGAACTTGTTTTTTGCGAAATAGTCGAAGATTAAATCAGCACCTTCTTTAAAAGTACCGGGTTTTTTCAGCGTTGTTGCTGCAATGGTTTTAACCAGTTGGTTTGCAATGAAATTACTACTGTATTTATTCATATCTCTAAGAATTTGAGAAAGTTCCTTTGATTTATGCTCAAATAAGAGTGATGCATTATCGGGAACTTTTTTCATCTCCAATGCTCCATGAAGGTATACCCCAACACTTTTTAAATAGCCTTTAAGGGAGTTAAGGAAAAACGTTGATGGTGCTTTGACGGTAAAGTAGTATGTTCTGGGCTTATGCTTGGTGTTATAGGTACCTTCGAGTAAATAAGTGTCTTTGTTGTTTGTAAAAGAGTGTTTGATCGTAATCCATGTTTTTTCTGTTGGGCTGGCTTTTATTTGATTAATGATTTTTATTGTCGGTATGGGTGGATCTGTTGAAACCGTAACCTTATTTTTTTCCGTAGGAACAACAGAAAAGTCAATAGCATTAAAATTAAACGATAGTGCAGAAATAAGTGCTAAGTAAGGTTCCCCGTCTTCAGCCTTGTTCCATCCAATAGGATAATAATCAGTGTCAAAAAAGGACTCATCACCATAAATATTTCCATTTATGTTATTAATACCATATTTTTTTATTTTTTTTGCAATTGTGTACATTGTTTCCAAATATATCGTTGGGTCGCCTCCACCTTTAATATATATGTTTCCGTTTAACGTTCCTGCTTTTATTTCACCATCATAGTAAAAGGAGGTGTTAAAGCGGTAGTCCATGCCAAGGAGTTTAATTGCGGCAATTGTTGT
>JADGAW010000347.1 GCA_015231815.1 Nitrospinota bacterium | reverse complement strand
AACAACCCGGAAAAAGCCAAACTTTTTGCAGCAAAGAACCCAGACCTTCAGATAAGAAGTGGACTCGAAGGTTTAAATCAGGCTGCTTCAATGCCTGAGGGGGATATTGTTATTTCGGCAATTGTCGGGGCAGCAGGTTTAATTCCAACCTTCACCGCAGCAAAAGCAGGAAAACATATCGGACTGGCAAATAAAGAATCGCTGGTGATGGCAGGCAGACTCCTCAGGCAGCATATGGGAAAAAATCAGGAACTTCTTCCTGTTGACAGCGAGCATTCGGCAATATTTCAATGTTTGCAGGGAGAGAATGTAAAAGATATAAAAAAAATTATTTTAACCGCATCGGGAGGTCCTTTTCGTGAAAAAACAATGGAAGAACTAAGCAAGGTTACCAAAGAAGAGGCGTTAAAGCATCCTTCATGGGACATGGGGGCGAAAATTACCATTGATTCAGCAACGCTTATGAACAAAGGACTTGAGGTTATCGAAGCAAAATGGCTTTTTAATTTGAGACCAGAACAAATTGATGTGGTGGTTCACCCTGAGAGCATAATTCATTCAATGGTGGAGTTTGTTGACGGCTCGGTGATTGCGCAACTGAGTGTTCCCGACATGCGACTTCCTATAGCCTACGCATTATCTTTTCCAGAAAGAATACCTTTACAGCATAAGGAACTCAACCTTGCCGAGATTGGCTCTTTAAACTTTTACAAACCAGACATGGAACGTTTTCCTTGTCTCAGGCTGGCAATTGAGGCAATGAAGGGAAAAGGTTCATGCTCAATAGTATTAAACGCAGCAAACGAAATTGCCGTTGACGCCCTTCTCAAAGATAAAATAACCTTCAACGACATTCCCCGCATAATTGAAAAAACATTATCACAACACAAAGAGAAGGAAGTTTCTGATTTAAACGAAGTTCTGGAGATGGATGCCTGGGCAAGAAAAAAGGCAGAAAAAGAATTAAAGTTGAAAAAAATAAATTGAGAAATCATCTTTTAGAATCTCATATACCTCAATCCTCAACTATCATAAAGCTCAGTAAGGTAGCTAAAGTATCAACGTAACTTTTGCGATAAGCTCATTTTTTTGTAGCGAAATGAAGAAAAAAAAGAAATATATCGCATCATATTAATCGTTGGTTTTAGTGAATGTTGTCTCGAAATCATGCACCCTCTCTTAATTTATCTCAAATACCGGGGTTGCTGATTCTTTTAAATCGATTGAACATCTCAGGGAAGATAGTTACGAGGATCTTCAGGACTCCTCCAGTCATGCCTTGGAACATTTGATTGAAAAAACGAGGAGAACGGGAAAAAGCGACCAGATCGTCATGCTGATCTACTCCGAAAGGCTGATGAACATTGCGGGCATGCCTGAGCTTTTGCAGCATCACGAGGTGAAGGCTATGCAAGCTTTAGCGTAATCGTGAACTTCGCCCCTCTATCTGTGTTCTCTACGGTAATCTTTCCATTCATGTGTTCCTCAATAATGATTTTCGACATATACAGACCGATGCCGGTTCCCTGTCCCTCATCCTTGCTCGAAAAATATGGGTCAAAGATCTTTTCAATGATACCGGGGTCAATGCCACCTCCATTATCCTCAATAATTATGGAACAACTGTCATGAACCTTTTCAAGGCCAACGATAATCTCGCCTTTCACCACACCGGAGGTCAATATTGCGTCCCGTGAATTGATCAGGAAGTTCAGGATTGCCTGCTTGAACTCGTTGGGATACCCCATCACGTTGCATTTTCCCTCCTGAATATTTATTTCCTGAAAGGACTCAGATGATTCCACCTGACAGCGATTATCCCCGTACTGGAGAACAAGGGTGATCTTATGCTTCATGATCTGCATATGTACCAGATGCAACGAGTCACGTACCAATCCAAGAACGTTAAAGACGACCATTTCCCGGTCTTCCCGAAAAAAATTGCGAAAGTCATCAATCGTATTTGACATGAAAAGAATAAGCTCCATGGATTTCTTAACTGTTTGATGGATGGACTCCTTGTTGAGCTCGTTAAAATCATAAGCGTCCTCAATGTTCTGAACGATTAAGCTCAGACCGTTGAGGGGCTGCCGCCATTGATGGGCAATGTTGCCTAACATTTCTCCCATGGAAGCAAGCCGTGCCGGAAATGATTGATATGAAACCATACGGACCTGCCTACGCATTTCGTTTTGGTGAAGGTATAGAAGAAGGTATCTCAGCCTTTCAGTTAATTTATACCAGCAATATTGCGATTCACACCAATGATATGGGGCGCGACCTTTATATGGATGTTTTCAGTTGCAAGGATTTCGATGCGGAGGCAATTATTCATTTTCTCAAGGAACGTATGGAGCCTACTGAAGTGAACTATGAAGTTCTCTACCGTGAATAAGCGATTTTATCCGGTCTGGTTACCTGAGGTAGCCAATGAGCCAACTGCTGATAGTTTTCATGTTATTCACGACCAAAACGTTGGTTATGGCGTTATAACAAAACGTTCTTTTCGAAAGGGAGAATTAATGGCGGTTTTTAACGGCATTATTTTGCCGCATCAGACCCTATACACTCTTCAGGTTGAACCGGGCATGTATATCGAAGACCCCTGGCGGATTGGACGTGTTCTT
>JADGAW010000346.1 GCA_015231815.1 Nitrospinota bacterium | reverse complement strand
ATCAGAAGGGTATGACGCAACAAGATATAAAGTTGATTTTCACACTAAGTTTGCATTTCCCCTTATCAGTTTTGTTATGGCAATGCTCGCAGTTCCTTTTTCCATCGGTAAAGCAAGAAGTTGGGGTACATTTGTCGGAATTGGTGTGAGTATCATTATTGGGTTTACTGCGTGGGTTGTGATGTCCTTTGGTATTTCACTGGGGAGAGGGGGACTTTTGCCTCCCTTTTTGGCTGCCTGGTTTGGTAATTTTGTCTTTATGAGTGCGGGGTTTTATTTTCTTTTGACCTCAAGGCAATAATTTTTTATTGGTAAAAAGGGGAGGGCAAGAAGGGCAATCTTTTTAATTTTCTAACTTTTTCAGATAAGGCTTTCATTACCTCTTCTGTGGGCATTTGGTGCGATGTCCAAATCTTAAAGGCTTTTGCCGCTTGAAAAACCAGCATACCAAGACCGTTTAAGGTTTTAGCCCCTCTGTTTTTTGCTGATAAAAGAAAAGGTGTTTCCGGAGGATTGTAAATCATATCAATTACCCTGTGCTTTGCAGAGAAATAATCTTCTGGAATAACTTCTGAATCGTTTTCTTTTAAGCCAAGAGAAGTTCCGTTGATAATCCAGTCAGCATTGCAACAGTGCTCCTGAAGGTCTTTATTATTTATCGCACATGATTCAATTGACTTAAAACCATTCTCTCTTACTTCATCACAAATTATTTCTGCTTTTTCCAGGTTTCTGTTAGCTATGAATATTTTTGTTGGTTTTTCCAAAACGGTGCGATGAACAACACCTCGAACTGCTCCTCCAGCTCCTAAGAAAACAATATTTTTGTTTGTTGCCTTTTCGTTAAAATAATATTCAATGGAATTAAGAAAACCATCACCATCAGTATTAAATCCCTTTAATTTTCCATTTTCTTGTACCAGAATAGTGTTAACTGCTCCCACTGTTTCTGCAAAGCTATCAAGTTCATCGATATATTTAATAATCTCTACTTTATGGGGAACGGTAACATTAATTCCTTTATAGTTGGAATTAAAGAGGCTTCTGCATAAATTGCCAAGCTCTTCTTTTTTTACGTGCAGTGCTGAATAATAATAGGGCAGGTTTAAATGTTGAATTGCAGTGTTATGAATTATGGGCGAAAGAGAATGTGATATTGGGTCGCCAATTACTGCAAGGTTTTGTATTTGCTTATTATTCACTTTGTTCTTCTGATGCTTCAATATGCGACCAACTGGTTATATCCTGATTAATACCTTCTCCACCTTCTTCGCCATCGGCTCCTAGTGAATAAAGGTCGTAATCTCCATGCTCTCCAGGTGAAACGTATATAAAGCTGTTTCCCCAGGGATCTTTGGGGATTTCTTTTTTCGTGTAGGATTTAATTGCTTCAAGTCCCTCATCGGTAGTTGGGTATTTATGCTTTTCCAGTCGGTATATATCTAAAGCTTCTCCAAGAAGTCCAATTTGTGCCGCAGCATCTTTCTGTCTGGCTTTGTCAACTTGTCCAAAGAGTTTTGGTCCGACAAGTGCCGCAAGCATACCGAGAATTACCATTACAACCATAAGCTCAATTAATGAAAATCCCTTTTGATTGTTTATTTTTTTCAGAAGGTATTTTATTTTGTTGAATGTGTTTTGAATCATTGTTTGTCCTTTATATTAAAAATCTCATTAAATATTTAGAAAGAAATATCGTTTATGGAGAAAATCGCCATAAGCATTGAAATAACTATTGCACCGACAATTCCTCCCATAACCAGAATCATGAGAGGTTCAAGAAGTGAAATTAATGCTTTTACTGTTTTTTCCACTTCAAGTTCATAGGTCTCAGCAACCTTTAAGAGCATACTTTCCAACTGACCAGTTTCTTCACCAACCTTTATCATTTGAATTGCCATGACCGGAAAGGTTTTTTGTTCTTCCAAGGGGTCGGCAACTCCGCTTCCGTCCTTAACCTTAATATATACAGGGTCAATAGAGTCTGCTATTTTAGCATTTGTTACGGTATCTTTTACAATCGTTAATGCTTGAAGAATTGGAACGCCACTTTGAATGAGAGTTCCAAATGTACGGGTAAATCGTGCAACTTCTATCTTTTGTATCAGGTTACCAAAAATGGGAGATCTGAACTTAAAACTATCCCAACTAAAGCGAATAGAGGGAATTGTTAATAAATAACGCAGAAAAAAGAAAAGAGCTATCCCTCCCATAAGAAGTGCCCACCACCATGAGACAATAAAGTCGCTCATTCCCAGCAGTATTTGTGTTGGTAAGGGAATTTCCGTTCCCATATCTTCAAAGATGGTTACAAACTTTGGGATAACAAAGGTGAGAAGAATAGCAACCGCAGACCCACCAATTATTACCAGTAAAATTGGGTAAATTAATGCATTGAGAATACTATCCTTTAATTGCTGACTTTTTTCAAGAAACGAAGCAAGACGATCAAGGATTTTGTCTAAAATACCACTTGCCTCTCCAGCTCTTACCATGCTTATATAAAGTTTAGAAAAAACTTTTGGGTGTTTAGCAAGAGCTTCGGTAAAGGAACTTCCTCCATGAACTGATTGGTAAATGTCTTCTACAATAAGGTTTACCTTTGGTTTTTCATTTACTTCTTTTAAT
>JADGAW010000345.1 GCA_015231815.1 Nitrospinota bacterium | reverse complement strand
TTACGTAACATTTATTACGGAAAGTTATGGTGCCGGACTCTCTTTGGGTAAGGCAATTGATGAATATTCGTATATGACATTTAAATATGATTTCAGTAACATTAAAACGTCTAAAGTCAACCCTCTTAATGTCTCACCATTCCTCTACAATGGAACGAATGTATCAAGTTCTATAAGTCCGATGTATGTTATAGATAAAAGAGATAGTAAAAGAAAACCAACAGAAGGTTATAACATAAGAACAGGTGGTGAATTTGCCGGTCTTGGTGGGGATAAGTACTATAAATTAAGCCTGCAAACAGGTTACTATTATCCATTTACATCAAAAATCATTGGGCATCTTATGGGAACAGCAGGATATGGTAATTCCTATGGGGGAGATGTTTTGAAATCGTATGCCCGTTATATTGGAAATGGACGACTGCTACGTGGTTACCGGTATGATGACCTTGGACCTAAAGACTCAGCCGGTGGTGTTGTTGGAGGAAACTCTGAACTCTATTTTAATTTTGAAGTTCATTACGTTTATAATGATATGCTTCGACCATATATTTTCTATGATCGAGGAAATGTTTATGGTTCCGGCTTCAATTTAAGAGGTACAAATAAAACCATGAGTCTTACTGAAATGAGACAATCGTATGGTATTGGTTTACTTGTTGACACACCGATTGGTCCGGTAAATGTAAACTATGGCATAAAAATATCGCCCCTGCCAGGAGAACGAGGGGGTCAGTTTAACTTTGGTTTAGGCGGTTTATTTTAATTATTAATTTTTTGGAGGTAGTACATGTTTAATAAAAAAAGAACTATTGTTGTCGCATCACTTTTCGCTACTTTTATAGCTTTTTCATCTGTTGAGGCTAAAGTAGTAAAAATAGGTGTTGTGGATCTCGGATATATTGTTCAGAACTCAGATAAAGGAAAAAAAGCTAAAAAATATATTGAGGCTGAAACAAAGAAGGAACAACAAATTATTCAAAATAAAGAAAAAGGACTTCAGGCTTTAATTCAGGATATCTCATCAAAAAGTTTCTTGCTTGATAAAGACTTAAAAAGAGCTAAAGCTGAAGAAGCTCAGAATATGAAAAAAGATCTTGAACGATATTTTCAAGACTCTAAAGAAAAAATCCAGAAGAAACAAAGTAAGTTAATGGAACAAATACTCAAGGATCTACGTGATGTAATTAATACGTATGGCGAAAAAGAAGGTTTTACTTTAATTGTTGAAAAAGCAAGTCCATATTACTTTGATTCCAGCGTTGAAATTACCCAGAAAATATTGGAATCATACAACAATAAGAAGTAATCAGATGAATGCTGGAGCGATTGCAAAGCTTGTCTCCGGTACCCTCATTGCCAAAGCAAATGTAACCGAAGATACGGAATTTAGTCGAGCAACTTCATTAGAGGCGGCAGATAAAGGTTCCGTATCATTTGTTTCTTCCCGCAAATATCTTCCTGAACTGGAAAAAACCTCTGCCGGGCTTGTTTTTATCAACAAAGACCTTAAGGCTCCTGATGATATTTCTGTCATTGTTGTTGACAACCCTTATCTTGCCTTCCTCACCTATCTTGATGCAATCAGCAGTAAAGAGCCGATAACTGAAGAAGAGTTACAATCTCCTGTCGCTGAGTCTGCAAAAATAGCATCCACAACAAAAATCTTCTCTGGAGCATTTATCGGCAGTGGTTCTGAAATAAAAGATAATGGTGTCATATATCCCGGTGTTTATATTGGAAAAAATGTTTCTATTGGTGAGAATGTCGTTCTGCATCCGAATGTTGTTGTATATGATAATACCGTTATAGGTAATAATGTTCGAGTTCATTCTGGAACAGTTATTGGCTCCGATGGCTTTGGCTACCTTGAAATGCCCGATGGAAGCCGAAAGAAAATACCTCAGATAGGAAACGTTATTATTGAAGATGATGTTGAAATTGGCAGTAACGTCTCGATTGACAGGGCAGTGTTTGAAAGCACAATTATTAAAAAAGGGGTGAAAATTGATAATTTAGTGCAAATTGCTCATAACGTTATTATCGGAGAACATTCGGTTCTTGCATCACAAACAGGAATTTCTGGAAGCTCGCAAATAGGGAAGTTTGTTTTATTAGCCGGGCAAGTAGGCGTTGCTGACCATGTAAAAATCCCTGACCGTGTAATTGTTACGGCAAAAAGTGGTGTTCCTTCATCAATTAAAGAACCGGGAGCATACTCAGGTATTCCGGTTATGCCCCACAATATTTGGTTGCGATTACAGCCGCTGTTGAGAAAGTTACCGGAGCAGCTTAAAAAACTTAAGAAGCAGTGAGGAGTGAGCAGTAAAGAGTAAAGAGTGAAAAGTGAAAAGTGAAAAGTGAACAAACTATGCCAGACATTACCTTAAACGGAGAAACCAAAAACATTACCGTAGAAACAATTGCCGATTTAATTAAGGAATTGGATATTCGCTTTAAATATATTTTGGTTGAACATAACGGAGAGCCTGTTGAAAGGAAGAACTATTCAACAACAAAAATCGTTGATGGGGATAAACTCGAAATCGCCCAACCAATGTCTGGAGGGTGAAGAAGAGTGAGCAGTAAAGAGTAAAGAGTGAAAAGTGAAAAGTGAAAAGTGAACAAACT
>JADGAW010000344.1 GCA_015231815.1 Nitrospinota bacterium | reverse complement strand
AGTACTCAGGGAAATCCTTCAGAAATTGGGGATGAAGGAGTTTTTTCCAAGGCACATTGAAGTAAAGCTTCGAGCGTATCAAAATGGGCAATATTTCAGGATTCATGCGGATGCTGTCGCAGGGAGAAAAGTGACATACACTTTTTACCTTTTTCCCCATGATAGACCCTTCACTGGGGGAGATTTGTTGGTCTTTGATACGTCAATGGATGGTTTGAGCCACTCAAGGGACTTTACCCGTCTCATTCCAAAAAGTAACACTCTCTATTGCTTTCCAAGTTACTTCTATCATGCAGTAACAGAGGTCAATGCTCCTTCACAAAACCTTCGTTCTTCAAGGTTAACGATAAATGGTCATATCGATGAAGAGGTTATTACGAATTGATAAATGGAGCAGGAAAAATCATAATCAAAAGAGAAAACCCTTCACAACATACTGATAAAAATTGGCAGGTTAGATTGAAAGCTTAAAAAGCAAAAAGGTAACGGCTCACCCCTATCTGGGGACGAGATTATACTATTGCTAGAATTTCATTGCAATAATTATTAGGAGGTCTATAGTCTTTTCGGTCTTCTGCTGTTTCCAGGCATAGCTCACCTGTAGTTTTTCGTGTTCTCTTTCTAATCGGTGGGATTGAACAGGCAGGTGTCGTTGTGTATTGGGGGAATAGTTGGTTTGGGATTTGTTGCTGCATACCCAGAAGGGAAATGCTGACTACACTGCAATGACAACATTAACACTAAATAACGAAGCGTATTCTCATGAAAAATACTGGACATATTGGGACAATAAGTCTGCAACTAAAAGAACTGCAACCTTTATAATTCCAATAAAACGAGAACAATTATTGGATGGCGAAAATATAATACAATTGATTGCTGGTCGGTATAAAAACGCGGAAGGAAGTATTCAATTCGATAATTCTCTTTTTCAATCAATTGAACTGGTATGAGGTCAAGAACTAAAACATTTAACTATGCCATAAACACGGACATCAAACTGCTACTTTCCGCTTTTGGTTGTCGGTTATGCAAGCGTTAATCTTTCTGCCTGGCTCTTAATGCAAGAAAATGGGGACGCTCACTTTTTCTGACACGATAAAATTCCTTACTAATTTTTAGAGTATTAACGTATATGTTAATATAGGCTAATGAAATGGGAAATAACCTATTACTCTGAAGAACTTCAGAAAGAAATAATGACTTTCCCTGCTGGAATTCAGGCACGATACATTCATTTAACTGACAGGATGTGTGTTCATGGAGCTAATCTTGGAATGCCTCATACAAGGGCATTAACCAATGGTTTATTTGAGCTTCGGCTGAAATCAAAGGAAGGTATCGGTAGAGTTTTTTACTGCACCTTGATAAATAAACGTATTGTCATGTTGCACTCGTTTATTAAGAAAACTCAGAAAATACCATCAAAAGAACTCAAGGTAGCCATATCACGAATGAAAGAGGTGAAAAACACATGTTGAAACATAAAGAACTTAGAAATAATATGCTCAGTAATCCCAAAGTGAAAGCTGAGTATGATTTATTACAAGATGAATTTTCACTCTTTGATGAATTGTTGAACGCACGAATAAATGCAGGTCTTACTCAGGCAGAGGTTGCAGACAGAATGGGAACGAAAACACCCGCTATAGCAAGATTAGAGGCTGGTGGAGGAAATAAACAGCATTCACCATCCATATCCACTCTTCGCAAATATGCGAATGCTGTTGGATGTCATGTCGAGATCAAGCTTGTACAAAACTAATCAAACCAGTATCATTCTCTTTGTGCCTTTTCCCCTAGCACTTAATGCTGCTCCATGGTTTCGTGGAAGATAATGTCCGGCCATTCTTCGAGGGGGCCGGCGAAAGACCCAACTGCTGGGAGTAAGATAAATGAGGTTTTTTGCCGCGTCGAGGGCAAGACTTGCCTGAAACTTCTTCTCGAATTCTTTTAACCTCTCCGGATTTTCCGAACTGATCCAGCGGGCACTACCTACTGTTGCCTGTTGAAGGATCGCATCAACGCCGTATTCGGCTTTCAGGCGGGTTTTAATGACGTCGAACTGCAGAACACCAACAGCTCCAATAATGTAGTCATTTGCCATCAGAGGACGAAATACCTGAACGGCTCCTTCTTCTCCCAGTTGCGCCAATTCTTTTTGCATCTGCTTTGCCTTCAAAGCGTTCTTCACCATAATGGCCTGAAAACAAAGCAAAACATAGACGACCCCGCCAGTGCGGGTGAAATACACACGATAGCCTAGGCCAAAATGAATGCGCATTTCAGAAACACTGTTGCCGACAGGCACATAATCACCGAAGTTACCTCGTTCAGCGGAACGAATTCTTTCTGTGGAGTACAATACCGGTGTTCACGAAACTGCACATTCCTCCTGAACCTGCATGATAATTGTCAGGTGGCATACCATAACGAACCTATATGTAGTTCATATCCCCGCTATTAATTGCACATCTGGCATGAATTAAGCTTCCCGTTCCCTCTTTCTCGGAGGGTAACATGACTACAGTTGTCAGAGGCATCTACAAACAGAGGAAACCGGTAATCACATCATATTACCGTGTCATTGAGTCCTTCTTCGAAGACTTCGCCCGTGACTACCCGGACACGCTGGAGCAGAA
>JADGAW010000343.1 GCA_015231815.1 Nitrospinota bacterium | reverse complement strand
AGTGCACCAAAGTTTTTGATTCCAAAGTAATAACTCATAAGAACCAGTACCGGAATCATAGCTGCTGTAGGTTTAACATCTCCATTTGAGATTAAACATATTCCCAAAAGAAGTCCAACAGAAACGGTATAGAAAAGAGTATCACTTTCCTTACTGAATTCTTTGTTAAATAATCGGATACACATCATAGCAAGAAGTGGAAAAAGCATCATTGCAGATGCCCGGTAATAACCATGGTATATGCCAAGTATTGAAACTGCAATACAGTAGCTATACCCAATACCACCGATGATTGCAGAAAAACGACTTAAAGAAAGGTGCCGTAAAAGTAAATACATGGTAAATCCAGTCATTACCTGTACAAAGTAGCTGAAGAAAGCAAATATATTCGCCTGGGTTTCAATGTCTGATATGCTAAATATCGTGGTAATTAAAAGAATAAGAATTGTTATCGGACTTAACAAGGGCGATTGAGGAACTCCTTGAGTTGCAAGATTTATTGAATGATCCCAGTAAAGGCTGGAGTTATTTCTTATTGCTTCAATGTAGTAATGAATTTGCATAAAAGCTTCAGAAGATTCACTGAGAAAAAATGGAGCATAAAAATTCTGAAGAAGGGAAAATCTTGCGAAAATTAATATTGCTACAAAAATAAAGAAATCAATAATATACGATTTGTATTTGTTTAAAAAGGTCATGTATTTTTTATCTTTTACGTTAATGTATAAGTGATATTGGTATTGAATTAATATATGAAAGCTGGTTATTATAAGATTTTTTTAATGTTCTGTCTTATTAAGGTCATGAATATTCTTATTTATTTTATTTCATATATAAAGACAGGTTTTTTATGTCACTTTTGCTTATTTAATTCGAGAGTACAATGATATTTATGAATGGAACAAAGAAATTGAGAAAAATGGTATTTAAAATGGCTCAAATTGAGAGAAAGTTATACTTTTTATCATCGAAAATGATATAGTACTTGTCCAAAAAAAATAAATCTGATTTATTCTGTTATTTCATTATGAAACTTGGTCTTTTAATACCGCCTTCCTCGGGAAAAAGAAAAATTATAAGAGCTATCGATTGCAGTCATGAGTCAAAGGCAGATTACCTTTGGCAGCCAAACGATTTTATGATTTTATCCTCTCTTCTTGAACCAGAGGACGAGTTGGTTTTTATCGATGGAACTGCTGATGCTATGACTCAAGAGGCTTTTCTTTCAGAGGTAAATAAAGTATCCTCTCTTGATATTTTAGTTTTTGCTCTTTCCAGCGTTTGTTGGGAGTTGGATTTAGACTATTTTCTTCAAGTGAAGAAACGTTTTCCTGAGACGTCATCCTTTGTTATTGGTGATATTTTTCTTGAGAAAACGTATCGTGAATATATTCTCAAGGAATGCTGTGGAATTATTTTTCAACCATACGAAGTTGACCTGAAAGAAATGGCAAATGCACATACAATGCCTCAAGAAGAAACATTAGGGGGTATTTGCAGAATGATTCATGACATTCCATTTCCCAGCGGTAAGAAAAATAGTACGATTGAAGAAGAGGTAATACGGTTTCCACGACATGAAATTTTTCAAAAAGAAGGGTATAGTTTCCCTTTTGCAAAGCGTTTTGCCTATGCAACTGTTACCACTCTTTGGGGATGCCCCTTTTCCTGTTCCTATTGTACTGATTCTCAAATACCACCGGTAACGAGAGGCTATAAGAGTGTTTGTGCAGAACTTGATTATCTTGCCAACCTTGGAATTCATGAACTCTTCTTTGCTGACAAGACATTTGGATTTCCTAAGGAAAATATTTTTCCGTTATTGGAATATATGGGAAAGAATCATCACTTTTCCTGGTCCTGTTATTTTCATCCTCAGTTTTATACTCCTGAACTTTTTGATGCAATGCATAAGGCAGGTTGTCACACAATTATTATTGGAATTGATTCAGCGAATCTTGGTTCTCTCAAACAATATAAACGAAATGTTCAGAATGAAAAGGTGGACGATTTAATACAAAAAGCCAACGAACTTAACTGGAACATTTGTGCTGATTTTATTCTTGGCTTGGAGCATGAAACTGAGGAAGATGTTATTGCAACAATGAATTACGGGGTTCATCTTCCCATTGATTTTGCCTCATTTAATATTGCAGCTCCCTTACCGGGGTCTGATATTAGGGAGAAGGCACAACGTGAAGGAAAACTTTCATTTGGTAAAGAGGGGTATGATACCTTTGGACATGAAGTTGTTCTTGAAAATGAGCATATTAGTGTCGAGCGTTTATTGAAACTCAGAAAAAAAGCCATACTAAGTTTTTATCTGAGGTTTTCGTATCTTCTTCGCCGTATTAAGAGAACAACATCTCTCCAGCATTTTATTATTCAGTTTCGGCAAATGAAAGCAATGTTTCTGAAATCAAAAATTCTCTAACAAACCATAGAGAGTAATAGAACCAGCACAATTCTTCACAGGAAGCTTCAATTTCATCTGATACGAGTCTTCTTTCGCATTCTATATGGTATAAATATATACCCTTATCCGCAAGTAACAGTAACAAACAACATCCGCAAGTAACAGTAACAAACAACTACATAAGGAGATAATGTATGTATGAACAGGTTTCCCATTCCCTCTTAAATGAAA
>JADGAW010000342.1 GCA_015231815.1 Nitrospinota bacterium | reverse complement strand
TCACCCTGTTTCTGCGATAGTTCACCCTGTTTTTGTGATAGTTCACCCTGTTTCTGCGATAGTTCACCCTGTTTTTGTGATAGTTCACCCTGTTTCTGCGATAGTTCGCATGCAAAAATGGCTTAAAAACAACAAGTTAAGCATGCCGAAAACAACTAAAACATTTAAAACATTTAAAACAACAACATACGCGCGCGAGAAAATTTCAGAATCCTGAGCAAATTTTGAGGTTCAGTTGTTGTTGTTTTTTTCTTTTCAAAAAAGAGGAAGTTAACTTTCAAGATGCTCATGTGACTAAAGCCGGCAGATAAGAGAAGTAAAAATTTAGTGTCATCTTAACACAAGACTATGAATATACAGCAAATAATCAATAAAAAATCACTGCATGCAAAGAAGTGAAGAGAAAAAGCTCTCAGAGGCTCATATTTCCATCCAGTGTAGAAATCTAACCTCAGGTACCCTTGAAGAGGAAAAAAGCTCTCAGAGGAGCTCTGAGGATGGGAAATTGCATAAAAAAAGCACTCAGATGAACTCCAAGTGCTTTTGATGCTCCAAATCGGAGCGAGTAGGGCGAGCGATCAGGCAGGTTTGTTCAGTCTTGCTCCTCAATGGTGGGCTTTTCAATGAGGAGGTCGTCAAGGTTCAGCTCTGGGTTTGCTTCGATGAGTCCAGCCAACCAACGAGGCTTACGACCTCTACCACTCCATGTTTCTGATGGATTGTTTGGGTTTTGATATTTCGGCTTTGGACTTTTTCTTTTCTTGCCTGTCCCTGCATCGTCTTTTTTGATCCCTAAAATTTCTTCAATGGTCATTCCACTGGCTTCTGCCATTGCTTTCATTTTGGCTTTGAGATCTTTTTTTGCTTCTTCTTGTTTGCCTGTGATGAACTGTGTAACGGCTCCTTGAAGTTCAATAAGTTCTTCAAGGTTTAGTTTGTCGAGTTCTTTTTTGAGGTTGGCTTTCATTTTGTGTCACCAGTGTTTTTTGATGTGAATAAAAAATAATTTTGTTTAAATAGCAGTTTGTAAAAATCAAATCAAGGAAAAAATTGATTTTTTGTTTTTTGTAAATATAATTTTTCTGAACTCACATATTTTCAAACCACGAAAATGCAAGGCTATTCTTGTACATAATCGTGGTTTCGATTGTGAGTTCATACAAGGATAGTCTTTTTATTATTAATTGGTTTTATATGGAGTTATGAACTTTACAGGAGTGTTCACACTTCAATTTGTGATGGATCTTTTTTATGATTTTTTTGGTGGCTGTGATTAGGAAGTATGGGTATTGGGAAAATGAGGAAGAATAGCTATGTTTCAATTTTTACAATGCAAATACTGATCAATAGATGTATTAGCAAAAACTGTATGTATAGTTGTCAATCATCAAACCATTGAGGTTTGTTTAACCATATTGAGTGATTGTTGATTTTATATTTTCTAGGGAATTTTTCTGTTATATTTTCTACTATAGTTAAAGCTATAATGTATATATTTACTGCTTCTGTAATTTTCACATGTTCTTCTGAATACCTCATTTTAATGGCTTTTTTATAATCGGGCATTTTTTTTAGAAGATCAAGGTTTAGACTATCGTCTTCATTCATAATTAAGTCAGATAATTCCATGAGATCATGGGTTCTTTTAGTTATAGAAAACAGAGATAAATATATTTTCATTGACTTTTCTACAGCAAAATGTAAATCCCAGCATCCAACAGACACTATACTATCATTCAGAGATAAAAATCCATTTATGGCATTTTCGAAATGAGACCATATACCAACAGACATTTTACGGAAATTTGGTTGAAAATCACTAATTGACATTGTGTTTAAATTGATTTTTCTTGTCAATGATACTATTAAATGAAATTTATCTATGATTTTACTTGTTTCTGTATCATCAAGTTTTATTGTTGACAAGTCAAATTCAAAAAAATCTTCTATTTTTTCAGAGTCTTGAAAACAATCAGGAAATGTGATCTTAAAAGTATTATTATGTTCTTCATATTTTGAAATAGTTGAAGGTATAATTATTTTTTTCACCACTCCATGTATTAAAATCAAGCCACTATAATTGTTGGTAGTTTGTGGTATAGCTAATTGACCATATTTATCGTGATACCAATTATATGTTGTTGCAATAATTGTTTCATAAAAAAATGAGCTTGATTTTAGATCTTTCTTGCTTTTATAGCTTGAATCAATGATATAAATATCGACAAAATCGTGTGCTGCATGAATAAATCTTCGATAAACTGGTACATTTAAACGATCAAGACTTTCATCTATCATATCCATAGCTTCAATTATATATTTTTTTAAATTTTGCTTAATATGCACTCATCATTCCCCATCAAAAATTTTTAGTTAACATTAATGGCGGTGTATATGAAAAAATTCTTCAATATTTATCAAAATATTGTGTAATATAATATCTAATCTTTTCGACTAATCAATGATCTATCAAAAAATCATGTTGGATAAGAGGTTTTACAGGAGGTATAAAATTCGAAACAGAAACACTCAACATATTGAAACAAAACAAGAAAATATTTTCTCTTACAAGGGGGTACTTTTTCTCAAAAAATTCTGTCCAAAAAATATGTTTCACGCTTTCATGCTGTCCATAAATAACGGTCGTTA
>JADGAW010000341.1 GCA_015231815.1 Nitrospinota bacterium | reverse complement strand
AAGGAAAATTTCGGTTACAAAAATCAGGAGAAAATCGGGGAGGAACTCAAGATAAACCTGCGGAAAATTGTTCTTCACGTAGCGCAACGCTTTAGAAATGTCCGAAATTGCACAAGTATTTTCACCCACTGTCAAAAATACTCGCGAGTATTTTCCCCTATGGTCAAAAATACACGTATTTTTTATACAGCAGATATGCGGTTTGTTAGCAATGACTGGCAACTTAATAATGGCATCAAGCGGATATGAAGCAAGGACTAACCTTGACAGTTTTCCTCATACATCTTGTTCACTGAAACAATTTCTCATATGGGGAAAACGGGTAGCGTCCAATAATGACATTGTTTTGGTAACAAAGTCTATAAACAATAGAATCAACGAATTAGAAAACCGGCAGGATTTTCTTATATTGGTGAAGGTTATCCTCATATAAGCCTTGCTGGTTCTTTTTTTGGCAAGTATTGAAGAGGCGTTGTCCCAGCCACAAGTTCAGTTCTTCAGGGTTTGAAAATTCCATCACAGTGTCATTTCCCCTGACGTTGGCGAGGAAATTTTTGTCACTCTTATCAAAAGAAAAATTAATAACCGGAATATCCAAAGAGTCTTTCCCTTCCTTCAGAAATAAGAAAAACTCCCTCCTTTCCTCCCTTGATGTTTTTATATCCATAAGAATTAAGTCAGGTTTTCTATTTTTGATGAGAGCAAAGGCATCCCAGATATTCAATGTTATTTTTATATCATAAAGAGCTGTTTCACCAGTTTGTTTTTCAAAATATTTCAGTTCTTCATAGTTGTTGTCGATGAGCAAAACAAGCGGACTGTAAAGGGGAAATGAAACAGTAAAGGTTGTTCCTACCCCCAAGGTTGATTCAGTCTGAATAAACCCTCCCATTTCCTCGATAATTTTCTTTGCATTACTAAGTCCCACTCCATGACCTTTTTCATCAACGTCATGGGTTACTCGAAAGAAGGGGTCGAACACCATCCGAAGTTTTTCCTCTGATATTCCAATTCCTGAATCCTTTATTGTGATAACAGCAAAGCACTCCTCGTTTTCATCCGAAACAGGAATTTCTTGCACAACTGCTGTAATCTCTATCTCACCTTGTTCGCTGTATTTAATGGCATTACTGATAAGATTGTCAAAAACACTCATAACATGGAGAGGAAGTGCCTTCACGAAAAGTTTTTTATCCGGCTGGTTGACTCTTATGGTTATTTTTTTCTTATCCGCAACCTTTTGAAACTGTTTTACCCGCGAATCAAGAAGACTGGTGATATCAATTATCTCTTTATCAAAGTCCACCGAGATTTCCTCCATTTTCACCATATTAAGGAGGTAGGAGATCATTGATTGCATGTTACGGGCTTCGTTGCCGATAAGATTATGACAGGATTTCTGATCCTCAGTCAACTCTCCAAATTCTGTAAGGAGGTCGGCATTGACAGTGATATTGCACAGGGGATTTTTCAGATCATGGATAATCATCCGGTAAATCTCTTTCTTTTCTTTGAATTCCATTCGTACCTTGTTAAATTCCTCCTCTACAAGTCGTCTCTGCACCGTGTCCGTCATATCAGCAAGGCTTAGGAGAAACTGGCTTTCCCCGCCACGTTTGATCTGCTTCAGGCAATAGCAGAAGTGGAGCAACCTTCCCGTCATTTTTATGGACACCTCCTTGTAAGAGATCTTATCTCCCTTCAAAGCTGCTTCCAAGTCACCCTCTTTATCAATATAAGAAAGAAGAGCTTCCAGAATTTCATCCTCCGAAACTGAATGGGTTTCCGCAAAGGTTGTGAGTCTGTTGTTGAGAAGGTAAAAGCCCTCTGGTTGGGTGAAAATTATGACAGCGTTGTTTAGAGACATCATGACATCATGAACGAAAGCTGACTCCTCTTTCTCCCTCTGCCGAGCCAACTCCAGCTCTCTTTCCAAGGATATCTTTCTCCATAGGTTTATCACCGTCTCACCAAGTACATCCAAGTCGAGGGGTTTTTTCAGGTAGCATTTAGTGTTGTTTCCAATTGCATTTATGGCTTTCCCTTCATTGCTGTGCCCCGTGACAAAAATAAAAGGGAGCTTGATGTGCAGTTCCTCCACTTTTTTGAGGAGGGAGATTCCATCCATACGGGGCATTTCAATATCCGAGAGAACGATGTCGATCTGACTGGATTGAATAAGCTCTAAGGCTATCTCACCATTTTTGGCAGTCTTTATCTGGAGGTTATGGGTAATGGAAAAGTAATGTTCCACCATGTGGCAAAAGGCAGAATCATCATCAACAACCAGAATATTGCAGACCGATAAATCATTAACCATATATACCCCCTATATCATGCATACGACAGTACTAAAATCTTGCTATAAATTATCTCAAAAAATGGTACAAGGTGAGTTGCCGGAGGTATCTCATCGTAACAATTGAAATGCATAAAAACTTACTTTAACAGGCATTTATACCTATGAACATACCACAACAATGGGGAGGTGGAGGGGAATAATATTTTTTAAAATCAACAAGTTACGGCATT
Source organism: Nitrospinota bacterium (assembly GCA_015231815.1). Taxonomy (GTDB): domain Bacteria; phylum Nitrospinota_A; class JADGAW01; order JADGAW01; family JADGAW01; genus JADGAW01. The sequence continues at coordinate 122 of JADGAW010000341.1, read as the reverse complement.
ACTATAATCGATAATTATAAAAAGACTACTCAAATTTTGATAACTATTGACATACACGTTTACACGTCATGATAAACAGCTTATATATTAATTATTTATGAGCGACGCATATGATTTTATTT
>JADGAW010000340.1 GCA_015231815.1 Nitrospinota bacterium | reverse complement strand
TGTTATAAACATTAAAAATGTTACAGGGCTTGACCCACAAGGGGTGAGTATTCTTATTTCTTCCCTTACGAATCTTCGTAAACATAACGGCGGACTTAAATTAGTCAATGTCACTCCCGCTACCATTACTTTTTTGAACGAAATTGGACTAACACGGTTCTTCGATATCTTTGAAGATGAATTTGAAGCCATTTATAGTTTTAGCATCAATGCCATATAAAATCCATTTCCTGTTTTCCAAGAGGACAGACCAGCTTCCTAAAACAATTATTGGTGATGATGGAAAAGCAGATTTCACCCACTTAAACCTTATTGAAAATATTGTTGCAGGTCAGCCTATTGCAAGAGTTGAAGAAGTTTCTGAAACAATAACCACTGGAGATCTTTCCTACGAAGATATTCTTGTTAACCTTGAAGCTTTAGAAGATTACCTTGGAGAAAATGTTGAAATAAATCCACAAAACCCTAAAGAAATAATTGCCCAAATCAATGGTTACGTAACCTTTGAAATGAATAAGATTAATATTTTTCCTGTTTTTGAAACCGTCGGTGATGTCGACTTCTCAACGGGAAACCTGACCTTCATTGGTTCTTTGATTGTAAAAGGAAATGTTAGCAGCAGCTATTCGGTTCAGGGAAAAGAAGTGATTGTCTATGGTTCTGTAAATTCAGCAGAGGTACGTTCTGCCTCAAGGGTTTTAATAAAAGGTGATGTCATTGGGAAAAAATCTTCTGTCATTGCTGAAGGAGATGTTTCCTGTAAGTTTATTGAAAATGCCACCGTCAGGGCAAAAGGAAACCTACTGGTTTCTGTTTCCGCCCTACACAGCTATCTTACTGCTGGGAACTCAATCGTCATTAAAGACCCCGGTATTTTAACCGGAGCAGTAACCACTTGTAAGCACAAACTCTTTGCGAAAAGGATCGGAGCTAACTGGTCAAATCCAACTGAAATTATTATTGGAGACGACCCATTTCTTATTGAACGCCTAAATAACGCACAAAAGATGGTACAAATTCTTCAACACAGAGAGGCAGAGCTGGAGAAGCTTTTAAGTCCCACAACGGAGACAGCTAACAATCAACTTTCCGATGAGGATAAAGTACTTATCAACAATGAACTAAATGCAACAAGGTTGAGTTGCAAACGATTTAAGCTTTTTGAGGAAATTCTTTTAAAAAAGATTGAAAAAGAAAGAAAAGAAAACACAACTGCCGAAGTATATGTTTTTGACCAGATACTTCCCGGCACCAAGATTACTTTCTTTGATACAACCTTCTTTGTTAAGAGCAGTATGGAGCAGGTTGTCTTTTACTTTGAAGATGGTGAGATTAAAACTCGCAAGTGCCAACAATCATTTGATACTCTCCTTAAAATGTAAACAAGGCTTTAAATTTCCTTTTCTTACATTGCTGTACGCAATTCGTGGTTCATTCCAAATGAAAATACGCTAAAATGTTGAAGTTTTAGCTATTTTTATCCAAATAAAAGTGAACAACAGAATTGTCAAAGAAATATCAGGAGTAATATTAATAGCTCTTGCTACCTTTATTGCTCTCTCTCTTTACTCCTTTAAAGTTAACCCCGAAGCAGTAACGGTTATTAAAGCTGGTGTCTCTTCAGCAGGAAAAAGCTATTCAGCCGGACCAGCAGGTATATTCATCACTCAGATTCTTGCTACATCCTTAGGTTTAAGTTCTTTTCTTTTAATGATTCTTCTTTTCTTTATTGGATGGTTTCTTATTCGAGACAAAAAACTTGAGGTTTATATTGCTTCTTCATCGGCAATTGCTATTCTTATTCCCTCGGTTTCCACATTTTTACACCTAACCTTTAATAAAGACCCCTTTTTTCAGCATGATTATCAATCAGGAGGACTGCTCGGCTATTTTATTTCAACTTTTTTTGTTGAAAATTTTGGCATTTTAGGAAGTTACCTGATACTCTGCACCCTTATATTCATTTCATTCCTCCTTTTTACGAAACTTTCCCTTCATGAAACTGTTGACTTTCTTAAAGATACTGCAAATGAGTCCGTTAGCAAAGGAAAATCAGCGTGGGTTGAGAGAAAACGAAAGATTTCAGAGAAAAAAACAGAACTTGCCCGTAAAGAAAAGATTAAGAAGGTTACTGAAGGTCCCAAGGAAAACATTATTGTCGAGCAACCTAAAGAAAAGGAGAAGAAAAAACTTCTGGATCTATCAATTATTTCAAGAAAAAAGAAGAAAGCAGTTCAGCAGGAATTTGAATTTGTCAATGAAATTGGTGAATACAACCTTCCTCCTCTTAAACTGCTTACCACCCCTGAAGCTCCACCAATTACAACTGATGAACAAAAGAAATTGCTCATGAGTAATGCCGCCCTTCTGGAAACAAAACTTCTTGATTTCGGCATAGAAGGGAGAGTACTTCAAATTATGCCCGGTCCGGTCGTTACAACGTATGAATTTGAACCTGCTCCCGGTGTAAAGGTAAGTAAAATTGCCAACCTTTCAGATGACCTTGCAATGGCAATGAAAGCTATGAGCATTAGAGTTTTGGCACCCATTCCCGGTAAATCGGTCATTGGTATAGAAATTCCAAATGAAGTTAGAGAGAATATCGTATTAAAAGAAATTATCGGAGATGAGATTTTCCAGAAATTGGATTCAAAA